>NZ_RZQE01000255.1:0-8356 GCF_004022955.1 Mesorhizobium sp. M7A.F.Ca.US.002.01.1.1
CTTTCGACGCGGTCGAACTGAAGCTGGGCGCGGTCGTGCCTGGCCAGAACAGCCGCGGTGATCTCAGCCGCCTTGGCCTTGGCGGCGTCGCAGTTCTTTTGCGGGTAGGTGGCTTTCAAAGCCTCTTCGAGTTCGCCGCCATGGTTCTTGGCGATTTCGACATGGCGCTCCTCATGGCGCTTGATGTCGGCCGACAGCGTATCCCAGAACAGCCTGACATCGGCATCGGCCTTGCGCGGCCGGCGCCACTCGGGAAGGATCACCTTCACCTTGACGGTCACCACCGCGTCGGCAATCCGGCAGGAACTCGGTGTCTGCGCATAGCTGATACGGGTGGTGAAGGCCATTTGCGTAGCGCCCGGGTGCCGCGTGCCGGTGCTTTTCACCTCCGGCCCGCGTTTGGAGAGTTGTGCCTCGATGTCGTCGAGGGTGCTGCCGCCAATGGCGAAATAGCTGTACGTCTTGACGAGATTGGCCGCCGCCGCCGGGTGCGACGTTATGGCGAGCAGCAGCGCGCAAGCCAAGGATTGTTTCACGCCCAAGGACTGTTTTTTCATGCCAAGCATGGATCGTTTCATCATGTTGCCTCTTCGACCACCTTGCTTTACGGCCGTTGCCGGCGCAATGAAATTGATCCGCCAGGGATCACACATGATTGATGAACTCCATGGTCGATGAGCAATGACGGCCAGGCGATGGCAGTTGGCGCATGGACGCCATCTCGACCTCGGCGGCAAGGCCGTGGTCGTCGGCATCCTCAATGTCACGCCCGACAGCTTTTCCGACGGCGGCCAGTTCGACGCCCCTGAAAAGGCGTTGGCCCAGGCGCGCCGCATGATCGGGGAAGGGGCACTGGTTGTCGATGTCGGGGGAGAATCGACGCGCCCAGGTGCTGCCGCGGTATCGGCCAGCCAGGAACAGGCCCGCATCCTGCCGGTGATCGAAGCGCTGGCGGGCGTGAACGAGGTGCTGATTTCGGTCGATACCTATCGCGCCGACACGGCGCGGCTGGCGGTCGCCGCCGGCGCGCATATCGTCAACGATGTCTGGGGTTTGCAGCGCGAGCCCGATATTGCTCGTGTCGCCGCCGATACCGGTGCCGGGCTTGTCATCATGCATACCGGGCGGGATCGCCAGAAGCTGCCGGACGCGATTGCCGATCAGTTGGCATTCCTGCGAAGGTCGCTGGAAATCGCCCGCCAGAACGGCATCGCCGATGATCACATCGTGCTCGATCCCGGTTTCGGATTCGCCAAGGAGACGGCGGAGGAAAATCTCGACCTGATGGCACGCTTTTCGGAATTGCATGCACTCGGCCTGCCGCTGATGGCCGGCACGTCGCGAAAACGCTTCATCGGCACGGTCACCGGCCGTGATGCCGCCGACAGAGGGGTCGGAACAGCGGCGACCAGCGTCATTTTGAGGCTCCAGGGCGCCGATCTGTTTCGCGTCCACGATGTCGCATTCAACGTGGACGCATTGGCGCTCGCCGATGCTATGCTGGCGCGTCAAACCGACCGGGCGAGAAACTGATCGATGTATGTCATCCGCATGAAGAACTGCGCTTTCTTTGCCCGGCACGGCGTGCTGGACGAGGAGGAACGGCTCGGCCAGCGCTTCTATGTCGATGCCGTTCTGACCGTTGACCCAGGCCGGGCGCTTGCCGAAGATTCGATCGAGGATACAGTCCACTACGGCGTTGCATTCAGCGTCATTGAAAAGATCATCACCGGGCAGCGCCGATTTCTGATCGAGTCGCTGGCGCTCGAAGTGGCCCGTGCGCTGACGGCGCGTTTTCCGCAGATAAAGAAAGCCGAGATCACGGTGCGCAAGCCGAACGCACCAGTGCCCGGCGTGCTCGATTATGTCGAGGTGACCGTTGTCTGGCCCGAATAGTACCGTTTACCTCAGCCTTGGCGGCAATCTTGGCGATCCGGCGAAATCCATGAGCGCGGCGCTGCGCATGCTGGATGCCGACGCGGATACGCGTGTCACCGGCGTCTCCTCGCTTTATCGCACACCGCCCTGGGGCAAGCTCGATCAGCCGGATTTTCTCAATGCGGCCGCCCAAATTTCCACCGTGCTTGCACCGCGTGCCCTGCTCGACCTCTGCCTCGATGCGGAGCGCAAGCTGAAGCGGGTGCGCGAGGAGCGGTGGGGGCCGCGGCTGATCGACATCGACATTCTGGTGTTCGGCGACCGCGTCATCCACGAGACCGGGCTGGAGGTGCCGCATCCGCGCATGCTGGAGCGCGCCTTCGTGCTGGCGCCGCTGGCCGAGATCGCGCCCGGCCTGGTTGTCAGCGGTCGCAGCATCACCGATCGCCTGGTCGCCGTCGATACCTCAGGCATCGAGCGATTGTCGTCCGGCCGGGATTGGTGGCTGGCCTAGGTGCGTTGATATTCAGGTGATACCGGCCTGCAAACGGCGCAGCGAGGCCTCTAACCCGAGAAGCCGCCACCATCCAGGAACGTCTGCTCCTGCGAGGTGGTTTCGCGGCCAAGCATCTTGTTTCGATGCGGAAAACGGCCGAATTGCTCAATGATATCACGATGTTCGACAGCATACTTCAGATAGGGCTCGGCTCTGGCCTGCGTCAGCTCGACCGAAATATCCTGGTCGGCCAGTAGCTCCGAATGCTCATAAGGCAGGTAGAGGAAAACGCGGAGTTCTTCCTCGAGTGCCAGGTCATGACCAGCCGCGATCGCCTTCTCTGCGAAATATCTGGCGAGCGGATCGGTCGCGTACATATGGCCGGTGCCGCGAAAGCAGTTCCGCGGAAACTGGTCGAGCAGGATCATCAGCGCCAGCGCGCCTTCGGCATGTTCCAGCCAGTCGTCGCATTCACGCCGCGCGGCGGCGTAGTGCAGGTCGAGAAAGCGGTCGCGGAACTCGGCATCGAATGCTTCGTTCTTCTCGAACCAGGCATCCTCGCCGGCATCGCGCCAGAATTTGGTGACCGACAGGGCTCTGCTGTCCAATTCCATACCTAATTCCTTGCTCAATCGGCGGGTTCGGACTTGTGCAGCACACCCGCGGTCTCTTCGTTGAGTGCCTGACCAGGCCGGCGCGGCGTCGAGAGCGGTGTCGGAATCGGCGTGCCGATATTGCCTCTCAGGAAGCGCTGTCCGGCGCGAATGCCTTCGGCGAGCTGGGTTTCGAAGCGGTCGGTGTCGCGGCGCCTGACATCTTCGATCGTTTCAGCCACGTCTTCGGGATCGACGCCCAGAGATTCCAGGGCCGAGCCGCCGAAAACAAGTGCGGATTCGAAGGTTTCGCGCAGTTGGTAGTCGACGCCGGCACGTATGAGCTGCAGCGCCGTTCCACGGTCGAATGCGCGGGCCAGCACGGTGAGCAGTGGGAATTCGGCCTTGATCAGCTGGGCGATGCGAACAGCCACATCGGCCTTGTCGACGCAGATCAGCACGGCGCGCGCCCGGCCGGCACCGGCGGCATGCAGGATGTCCAGCCGCGTGCCGTCGCCATAGTAGACCTTGAAGCCGAAATCGGCCGCCGCCTGGATCATTTCGACGTCATTGTCGATGATCGAGACGTCGATGCCGCGCAGCAGCAGCGGCTGGCTGGCGATCTGGCCGAAGCGGCCGAAGCCGATGATCAGCACGCTGCCGGTCAGGCCATCGGCGACGTCGACGCCGTCGAGCGACTGCTCGTCGCGCGGCGTCAGATAGCGCAAGGCGATGATGGCCAGCGGCGTCAGCACCATGGAGATGATGACGATCGCCGTCAGCGTCGCATTGGCGTTGCCGTCGATGATACCGACCGCCGCGGCCGCCGAATAAAGGACAAAGGCGAACTCACCGCCTTGCGCCATGAAGACCGCGCGCTCAAGCGCCTCGCGGTGGCTGGTTTTCAGGATACGGGCGACGATGTAGATGCCGAATGCCTTCATCACCATGTAGGCGACGACATAGATGGCAATCAGCCGCCAGTTCGCCGCGACCACATGCAGGTCGAGCGACATGCCCACCGCGAGAAAGAACAGACCGAGCAGGATGCCGCGGAACGGTTCGATATCGGCTTCAAGCTGATGGCGGAAGGTCGATTCGGACAAAAGCACACCGGCCAGGAAGGCGCCCATCGCCATCGACAGGCCGCTGAGCTGCATGGCAAGCGCGGATCCGAGAACGACCAGAAGTGCCGCCGCCGTCATCACCTCGCGGGCACGGGCATCCGCCAGGATGCGGAAGAACGGATTGAGCAGATAACGGCCGGCCACAACCAGGCCGACGATCGCGGCGAGGCCGATGCCGACCTCGGTCAGCCGCTCCGATAGGCTGGTGTCGGCACCGCCGGGCGCCAGAAACGCGATCAGGGCCAGCAGCGGCACGATGGCAAGATCCTCGAGCAGCAGGACCGATACGATGCGCTGACCTTTCGGCGCGGCGATTTCGCCGCGTTCCTCGAGAAGCTGCATGACGATCGCTGTCGAGGTCAGCACGAAGCCGGCGCCGGCGACGAAGGATTGCGCGATTGGAAACCCTCCAGCCATGCCGACCCCGGTCAGCAGGAGCGCGCAGACGCCGACCTGCAACGCACCGAGGCCAAAGATCTCGCGGCGCAGGCCCCAGAGCCGCGATGGCTGCATTTCCAGCCCGATGATGAACAGGAACATCACCACGCCGAGTTCGGCGACATGAAGAATGGCTTCCGATTCGGAAAAGACGCCGAGGCCGAACGGGCCGATCACCACGCCGGCAGCCAGATAGCCGAGGATCGAGCCGAGGCCCATGCGCTTGAAGATGGGAACGGCGACGACACCGGCAGCAAGCAGCGCCACCACCTGAACCAGATCACTGCCCGATGCTTCCGCCGCCATGCATCTTGTCCCTGTGTCTTGCAGCACTCCTTGCATGCAGTTGGAGCGGGAGGCAAGGCGAGAAATCTGCCGGAAAGGGTAGGGTGCCGTTGCAGTGATTGACTTGGTGGAACAACGGTCCCCGCTTGCCTGCCGGACGTTCGGCATCTATATTGCGTATATGTTTGACCATTCGTCCCGGCCGTCCTCGCCGCCACATATCCCGATGGATGCGCTCAGCGAAGTTCTGCAAGACTTTCGCTTGAGTGGTGTCAACTATGGCCGCTGCGAACTCCGGCACCCATGGAGCATAGACTTTCCGCAACAACAGCTGCTTCGGTTTCACTTTGTCGGCCAGGGCCCATGCTGGATTCATACTGAATCGCAAGGCTGGCAGGAGCTGCGCGATGGCGATCTGGTGCTGCTGCCGCAAGGCATCGCCCATCGGCTGGCGAGCGCGCCGGACGTTGCAGGGGGCTCGCTCGAAGGTTGCCAGGTGATCAAGTTGGGGGGCAACGTCTGCGAAGTGGTACGGCAAGGAACGGGCGCGACGAGCACCCTTTTCTGCGGCTCCATGGCCTTGGACTCCTATGCGCTCAACCCATTGATCACGTTGATGCCGCCTGTCATCAAGGGTTGCGACGTGGCCGGCAATGACCCGGTCGTCGGTCCTTTGCTGGCGGCCATGACGGTGGAGGCCTCGCAGCCGCAGATGGGCAGCGCCACGATTCTGTCGCGTATGGCCGACTTGCTGACGGCCCGGCTCATACGCTGCTGGGTCAATTGCAACGGAGCCTCGACCACCGGTTGGCTCGCAGCCATCCGCGACCCCCATATAGGCCGCGCTTTGGCGGCCATGCACCGCGACCCCGGCCACAACTGGACGCTGGGAAGCCTGGCCGGCGTGGCAGGCCAATCGCGCTCGATTTTCGCCGAGCGTTTCAGTGCGGTATTGGGGGAGGGTGCCGCACACTATCTCGCCCGCCTGCGCATGCAGCTTGCCCGCGAATTGCTGGGCCAAAACGGCTTGTCGGTTGCCGAAGTCGCTACCCGTTTGGGCTATGATTCGGAGGCATCCTTCGCGCGCGCGTTCAAGCGCATCACCAATGTCTCGCCGGGCGTTGTGCGTCGCACAATTCCCGGACGAATGGATATGAATTTCGGATTCTAAGATACATATCATCCGAGCGGACTCGCCTATTTAAGACCTCCAAACTTTGGAGATCTTTCCGTGACTGACACAACATTACAGCTTGAAGACGCCGCGACTGGCCTTGATGCCGATGCACCAGCCGCGTGGAGCGCAGCCACCTGGTTCGCGGTGATTTCATTGGCGGCCACCAGCTTTGCCTTGGTGTCGGCCGAATTCCTGCCCGCAGGTCTGCTGACGCCAATGGCACGTGATCTCGGCATCAGCGAGGGGACGGCCGGACAGGTCGTCACCGCCACCGCTTCCGTCGGCGCCGTGACGGCCATGTTGAGCAATGTTCTCATCGGCCGCTTGAACCGCAAGGCGGTGCTGGTTGGTCTCAGTGCTCTTGCGGTCGGTTCCAATGTCCTGGCGGCGCTGGCGACCGATTTCTGGCTGTTGTTGTTGGGCCGGGCCGGGCTGGGCATCGCTCTCAGTGCTTTCTGGGCACTTTCGGTCGCCGTCGTGGCGAGGCTTGTTGGCGCCAGCGCGACGGGGCGGGGCATGGCGATCGTCACCCTGGGCGTCTCGCTCGCAACCATTGCCGCACCGTCGATGGGCGCGTTGATCAGTGACTGGATAGGGTGGCGCAGTGCCATGGCCATGACGGCGGGGCTGGCCGCGCTTGCCATGCTGCTGCAGTTTCTCAGCCTGCCGACCTTGCCCGCAACGGCAAGCAACAGCCTTGCAGATGTATTTCGGCTGACCCGGCGGCGCGGCATCCAACTCGGCATGCTGGCTATCCTTTTGCTGATGACGGGGCATTTTGCCGGCTCGGTCTATGTGCGTCCCTTCCTCGAACAGGTGACACTCCTTACAACCGGACCGATTGCCTTGGCTCTGCTCGGGTTTGGCATCGCTGCCGTGATCGGTAATATTGCCGGCGGCCGCATGGCCGACACCAACATCCACATGGCCCTCGCAGTCACCGCGGCGTTGATGGCGGTTGCGGCACTTACTTTGGTGCTTTGGGGCTCGCATATCGGCGTTGCCTTCGGCTTCGTTACGCTGTGGGGTTTCGCCTTTGGCATGGCGCCGGTGGTGCTGCCGACCAATATGTCGCGCGCGGCGCCTGATGCGCTGGAGGCAGCGGGCAGCCTGATGGTCACCTCTTTCCAAATTGCCATCACCATCGGCGCGGTTGTCGGCGGCTATGTCGTGGACACCTATGGCGCGACTGGGCCTTTGACTCTGACTGCTATCCTTGCCGCATCGACCGCTGTCTTGGCGCTGCTGCAGCCTCGCAGCTGAACTTTGCAGCCGCCGATACAGTAGCCTCAAATCCTGCCGCCAGCGATGTTGCAGGCGCGATACACAAGTTGAGGCCGGGAACACGTTGCATCTTGCCGCAATCGAAGGCTAAGGACGCTCGGCTTCGGCCATTGGAGGGTGATCGACGATCAAGTCGCGCCCTTTTTGAGGAGATGACTGACATGAAGAAGTTTTTGTTTGTTGCCGTCGGCCTGGCGGTGCTTGCCGGTTCGGCTTGCTCGAAGGCGCCTGAGTGCACGGCGGAGATCGCGACCAAGAAGGCGCAGGACATGGCTGCAGCACTTCAGGAGGCGATCACCAAGGACCCGGCCAAGGCGGCTGATCTGACCGCCAAGGTCCAGGCGGTGACAACCAAGTATCAGGGCGCCACGACATTGGCCGACGCCTGCAAGGCCTATGACGAAGTGACGGCCGCGATCAAGGGCTGACACCCTGATTTGAGATCAAGGCCTAAGCGCCTGATTCGATGGGCTCAAGTGAGAGGGCGGTGACCGTTGGGTCGCCGCCTTTTTCCTTGGTTTTTTCAGTTCGGCGCGATGGAGCCGACTTCGACCGCGTCGACCCGCTTCAGGCTCATGCCGATCACCGGCACCAATTGGTCGTTGACGCGCACGGCGATAGTCACCGTCATCGAATTGTCGTCAGGGATGCGAGCCTGCATGACGCCGCGCAGCTGGTTGCGGTTGATGGTGAAGACCACCTTGCGGGGATCGACGACGTTGCCGCCGATGATGTCGAGGCCGGAACCGGTCGCGCCACCCATGAAGCTGCCCTTGTAGCCCTCGCGGCCCTTGCGCTCGATTTTGGCCGACATTGGCTGGGTGAACACACCGACCCGGCAGCCGCCGTCGAGCGACATGCCGACCTTGCCGTCGGGCGTCGAGCCGGTGAAGCTGCAGTTGAACTTGGTGCCCTTGTACTTGCCGGCGACGATTTCGCCGGGACCGATCCACTTGCCTTCGGCAGACTGGAAGAACTGCTTGTCCGGCTCCGCCGCAGAGGCCACTCCGGCAATGCCGACGACTGTCGTAATCACCGTTGCCAGGGACAGGACGCTGGATAGAATTACGCTTTTCAT
>NZ_RZQE01000256.1:0-8351 GCF_004022955.1 Mesorhizobium sp. M7A.F.Ca.US.002.01.1.1
ATCATCGCCGATGCTGCCAATGTTTCGGATGGCACCGCCGGCGTCATCACCTGGGAAGGATCCTGGAACAGCAAACGTGTCCAGGTGCGCACCATCGTCGATACGCTGGCGACGCGCAAACTGCCGGCGCGCTGGCTCAGTGTTTCGATCACCGAAGAGGTCGCGGTACCAGCCACCTTCGACATGATGATGCGGCCGGGCTCGCCGACGACCTTCTCCAATTTCGATCATCTCGAGCATACGCTGCCCAAGGCTCCGGGATTCCCCGCCGAGTCGGTGCTGCGCACCGACCGCAGGGCGGCGCGCTTTCCGCAAGGCCTTATCGCCAGCCACATCGAGATCTTTTCCGAAGGGCGCGCCAAGGAACTGCTGATCACGCCCAAGGGTATACGCATCGTCTGGCTTCTGGCCGAAGCCGAGCGGGCGCGCTATGGCGTTTTCCGGCAGGCCGAATTCGGCGACGCCGCACTCGATCCCGCGCTGATCGAAAGGCTGCTGATGTCGGTGTCGGCGCTTCGCGACGCGATCAACAAAAGCGAACGGCAGGCCGCATGACCAGTTCCGCCACTGCACCCACCAATCCCTATCTGGTTCTCGGCGCCGCAATCGTGCTGCCGGGAAGCGGGCACGTCATTCTGGGCGTGCCGGTGCGCGGCCTTCAATTCCTTTTCTTCATGGTGATCCTGGCATGGGTGACGGCCAAGATCGCGCCGCCCGATGCCAGCTTCGTCGGCCGTCACGCCGGCGGCTTCCTGATCTATGCTTTGTCGATCCTGGACGCCTACAAGCTCGCCCGCATCCGCACCGCCAAATGGGTTCACAACGCCCGGCAAGGCAACGATAGTGGGCAGAGCGGCATTGAGACGCATAGGTAACTAGAGGAATATTTTTTTCATACGATTGAATTTGCGGACCTCATTCGATACATCATTTCAGAGTTGCAAACGATCTCTTAGCTACAAAACGTCGGGAGGCTGACATGTGTGGAATTGTCGGACTGTTTTTGAAGGACAAGTCGCTGGAACCCCAGCTTGGCGCGATGCTGTCGCAGATGCTGATCTCGCTCAGCGATCGCGGTCCCGATAGCGCCGGCATCGCCATCTATGGCGCGCCGTCCAAGAATGAGGCCAAGATCACCATCCAGTCGGCCAAGCCCGACCGCGATTTCCGCGGCCTCGAGGCGGAGCTCGCCAAGGCCATCGGCACGCCGGTGACGATCGCGGTGAAATCCACCCATGCAGTCGTCAGGACCACCCCCGCCAAGATCGATGAAGCGCGCGAAACCATCCAGGCGCTGCGCCCCGACATCCGCATCATGGGCGCCGGCGACGTGGTCGAGATCTACAAGGAAGTCGGCCTGCCCGAGGCAGTCGTCGATCGCTTCGATGTCCGCAAGATGACCGGCACACATGGCATCGGCCATACCCGCATGGCGACGGAATCGGCGGTGACGACGATGGGCGCGCATCCGTTCTCGACCGGCGCCGACCAGTGCCTGGTGCACAATGGCTCGCTGTCGAACCACAACAATGTCCGCCGCGAACTGATCCGCGAAGGCATGACCTTCGAAACCGAGAACGACACCGAAGTCGCTGCCGCCTATCTCTCGTCACAGATGGCGCATGGCAAGAATCTCGGCGAGGCGCTGGAAGGCACGCTCTCCGACCTCGACGGCTTCTTCACCTTCGTCGTCGGCACCAAGAACGGCTTTGGCGTGGTGCGCGATCCGATTGCCTGCAAGCCAGCCGTGATGGCCGAAACCGACCAATATGTCGCCTTCGGCTCGGAATATCGCGCGCTGACCAAACTGCCCGGCATAGACAATGCGAGGGTCTGGGAACCCGAGCCCGCAACCGTCTATTTCTGGGAGCATTGAGTTCATGCCGGCAACCACGCTTTCAAAAACCGCGGCACACGACCCTCGGGTCTTCGATCTCGACCAGTTGTCGCTGCGCGAACTCAACCAGGCGCTGCACAATCTGGCTCCCGGCTCGAACGAAACGGCATGGGAAGTGCTGAACCCGAAAGGCAGCCATTCGGTGGCCGTTGGCGTCGACCAGCCTGTTGCCATCGATGTGCGCGGCAGCGTCGGCTATTACTGCGGCGGCATGAATTCCGGCAGCACCATTACCGTGCATGGCTCGGCAGGGCCTGGAGTCGGCGAGAACATGATGTCGGGCTCGATCACCATCAAAGGCGACGCCAGCCAGTATGCCGGCGCCACCGGCAAGGGCGGCCTGCTGGTCATCGAAGGCAACGCCTCGTCGCGCTGCGGCATTTCGATGAAGGGCATCGATATCGTCGTGCATGGAAATATCGGCCATATGTCGGCCTTCATGGCGCAGTCAGGCAATCTGGTGGTGTTGGGCGATGCCGGCGATGCGCTCGGCGATTCCATCTACGAGGCGCGGCTCTTCGTGCGCGGCAAGGTCGACAGCCTCGGCGCCGACTGCATCGCCAAGGAAATGCGGACCGAGCATCTGGAATTGCTGCAGGGCCTGCTCGACCGCGCCGGCGTCACCGGCGTCAAGCCGTCGGAGTTCAAGCGCTACGGCTCGGCGCGTACCCTCTATAATTTCAATATCGACAACGCCGACGCGTATTGAGGCAGCATGACCTACAGGAACCCGCCGACGACGCCGCGCAAATCCGCGACCTTCGACGACTACACGCTTTCCGAGATCCGCCGTGCCGCGGCGACCGGCATCTATGACATCCGTGGCGCCGGCGCCAAGCGCAAGCTGCCGCATTTCGACGACCTACTGTTCCTCGGCGCCTCGATCTCGCGTTACCCGCTCGAAGGCTATCGCGAGCGCTGCGACACATCGGTCGTGCTCGGCTCTCGCCATGCCAAGAAGCCGATCGAGTTGAAGATTCCGATCACCATTGCCGGCATGAGCTTCGGCTCGCTGTCGGGTCCGGCCAAGGAAGCGCTCGGACGCGGCGCTACCCTGTCGGGCACCTCGACCACGACGGGCGACGGCGGCATGACCGAGGAGGAGCGCGGCCATTCCAAGCAACTGGTCTATCAATATCTGCCGTCGCGCTACGGCATGAACCTGCGCGATCTGCGCCGCGCCGATGCGATCGAGGTCGTCGTCGGCCAGGGCGCCAAGCCGGGTGGCGGCGGCATGCTGCTTGGCCAGAAGATTTCGGATCGTGTCGCGGAAATGCGCACGCTGCCGAAAGGCATCGACCAGCGCTCGGCCTCACGCCATCCCGACTGGACCGGACCCGACGATCTCGAGATCAAGATCCTCGAATTGCGCGAAATCACCGACTGGGAAAAACCGATCTACGTCAAGGTCGGCGGCGCGCGCCCCTATTATGACACGGCGCTTGCCGTGAAGGCCGGCGCCGATGTCGTTGTCGTCGACGGCATGCAGGGCGGCACCGCCGCCACCCAGGAAGTGTTCATCGAAAATGTCGGCCAGCCGACGCTTGCCTGCATCAGGCCGGCCGTGCAGGCGCTGCAGGACCTCGGCATGCACCGCAAGGTGCAGTTGATCGTCTCCGGCGGCATTCGCAACGGCGCCGATGTCGCCAAGGCGCTGGCGCTCGGCGTCGACGCGGTCTCGATCGGCACGGCGGCCCTTGTCGCGCTCGGCGACAACGATCCGCGCTGGGAGGCGGAGTACAACGAGCTTGGCACCACGGCCGGCGCCTATGACGATTGGCACGAGGGGCGCGACCCCGCCGGCATCACCACGCAGGATCCGGAACTGATGAAGCGGGTCGATCCGGTGGCTGCCGGGCGCCGGCTAGCGAACTACCTCAAGGTGATGACCCTTGAGGCTCAAACGATCGCCCGCGCGTGCGGCAAGAACAGCCTGCACAATCTCGAACCCGAGGACCTGGTCGCGCTGACGATCGAGGCAGCCGCCATGGCCGGCGTGCCGCTGGCCGGCACCAACTGGATACCGGGGAAGAACGGCTTCTGATCAACGAAGGGCCGATTCCCGCATACTCGGGAACAACAATCGATAAAATGGGGAACTACCGTGGCAACTGATCTTGCTGAATTCGCAAGGGCGAAAAACGTCAAATATTTCATGATTTCCTACACTGACCTGTTCAGTGGCCAGCGTGCCAAGCTGGTGCCGGCGCAGGCGATATCAGACATGCAGAAGGACGGCGCCGGCTTTGCCGGTTTCGCCACATGGCTGGACCTGACGCCGGCGCATCCCGACATGCTTGCGGTGCCGGATCCGGATTCGGTGATCCAGCTGCCGTGGAAGCCTGAGGTCGCCTGGGTGGCGGCCAACTGCATCATGGACGACAAGGAGGTCGACCAGGCGCCGCGCAACACACTGAAGCGGCTGATCGCGGAAGCCGCCAGCGACGGCATGCATGTCAAGACCGGCGTCGAGGCCGAGTTCTTCCTGATCTCGCCTGACGGCAAGACGATCTCCGACGAATACGACACGGCCTCAAAACCCTGCTACGACCAGCAAGCGGTGATGCGGCGCTACGACGTCATCGCAGAGATCTGCGACCACATGCTGGCGCTCGGCTGGGGCGCCTATCAGAACGACCATGAGGACGCCAACGGCCAGTTCGAGATGAACTGGGCTTTCGACGACGCGCTGGCGACCGCCGACAAGCACTCGTTCTTCAAATTCATGGTCAAGTCGATCGCGGAAAAGCATGGCCTGCGCGCGACCTTCATGCCGAAGCCCTTCCAGGGTCTGACCGGCAATGGCTGCCATGCCCATATCTCGGTTTGGGACAAATCGGGCAAGACCAACGTCTTCGCCGACAATGCGATGGAGCTCGGCCTGTCGGCCAAGGGCCGGAATTTCCTCGGCGGCATCATGAAGCATGCCTCCGCACTAGCCGCGATCACCAACCCGACGGTGAATTCCTACAAACGCATCAACGCGCCGCGCACCATTTCGGGCGCGACCTGGGCACCGAACACGGTGACCTGGACCGGCAACAACCGCACCCACATGGTGCGCGTGCCCGGCCCCGGCCGCTTCGAGCTGCGCCTGCCGGATGGCGCCGCCAATCCCTATTTGCTGCAGGCCGTCATCATCGCGGCCGGCCTCGACGGCATCCGCTCCAAGGCCGATCCGGGCAAGCGCCACGACATCGACATGTACCAGCTCGGCCATACCGTCACAGACGCACCGAAGCTGCCGCTCAACCTGCTCGACGCGCTGCGTGAGTTCGACAATGACAAATCGCTCAAGGCGGCGCTGGGTGAGGAATTTTCGTCGGCATATCTAAAGCTGAAGCAGCAGGAATGGAATTCCTATGCTTCGCACTTCACGCAATGGGAGCGCGACCACACGCTGGATATTTGACCACCAGCGCGACGCGAGCGACCTCGGAATGAACTGATGAAATATTCGATCTTCTCGCTCGCTCGTGCCGCCGTGTCCGGCCACAAGAACTGGCAGCGCACCTGGCGCGACGCCACGCCGAAGGATCGCTACGACGTGGTGATCATCGGCGGCGGTGGGCACGGGCTGGCCACCGCCTGGTTCCTCGCCAGCGAGTACGGCATCAAGAATGTCGCCGTGCTCGAAAAAGGCTGGATCGGCTCCGGCAATGCCGGCCGCAACACCACCATCATCCGCTCCAATTACGGTCTGCCCGGCAACACCGGCTTCTACGAATTGTCGATGAAGCTGTGGGAGCGGATGGAGCAGGACCTCAACTACAATGCGATGGTCAGCCAGCGCGGCGTCATCAACCTCTACCATTCCGACGCGCAGCGCGACGCCTATGCGCGGCGCGGCAACACCATGCGCATCAACGGCATCGACGCCGAACTGCTCGACCTCGCTGCCGTCAGGAAGATGATCCCGTTCCTGAACTTCGACAATGCGCGCTTTCCCGTGCAAGGCGGGCTGTTGCAGCGGCGCGGCGGCACGGCGCGGCACGATGCGGTGGTCTGGGGCTATGCGCATGCGGCGAGCGAACTCGGCGTCGACATCATCCAGAATTGCGAAGTCACCGGCTTCGTCAGAGACGCCAATGGCAAGGTGACCGGCGTCGAGACGTCGCGCGGCAAGATCGGCGCCGGAAAGGTTGGCATGGCGGTCGCCGGCTCCTCGTCGCGCGTCGCGGCAATGGCCGGCCTGCGCCTGCCGATCGAGAGCCATGTGCTGCAGGCCTTCGTCTCCGAGGCGATCAAGCCGCTCATCCCGGGCGTCATGACCTTCGGCGCCGGCCATTTCTACGTCAGCCAGTCCGACAAGGGCGGCCTCGTCTTCGGCGGCGATATAGACGGCTACAATTCCTACGCCCAGCGCGGCAACATGCCTGTGATGGAAGACGTCTGCGAGGGCGGCATGGCGCTGATGCCGATGATCGGCCGCGTGCGCCTGCTGCGCCAGTGGGGCGGCATCATGGACATGTCGATGGACGGTTCACCGATCATCGACAAGACGCCCGTCGACGGGCTCTATCTCAACGCGGGCTGGTGCTATGGCGGCTTCAAGGCGACGCCAGGGTCCGGTTTTGTCTTTGCGCACCTCCTGGCTCGCGACGAGTCGCATGAAGAAGCGGCACGGTTCCGCCTAGACCGGTTCCGAACTGGCGCCATGATCGACGAAAAGGGCCAGGGCGCCCAACCGAACCTGCATTGAAGGCGGTTTAGAAGAAATGCGCATTGCCTGTCCTTTCTGCGGTGAACGCGAACTCGGCGAGTTCACCTATCTCGGCGACGCCAAACCGGTACGGCCCGAGGCCGGCGCCTCGGAAGACGAGGTCTTCGACTATGTCTATCTGCGCGACAATGTCGCCGGCGCGACCAGCGAATACTGGTACCATGGCGGTGGTTGCCGGGCTTGGCTGAAGGTCACCCGCAACACGCTGACGCACGAGATTTCCTCCATCGAACCGGCGGCTGGTGCCGGCGCTGCGAAGGTTGGTGCGTGATGGCCGGCGCGCAGACACACCGGCTCGGCAATGGCGGGCTTGTCGACCGCTCGGCACCGCTGAACTTCCGTTTCGACGGCAAGGCTTTCTCCGGCTTCCAGGGCGACACGCTCGCCTCGGCGCTGATCGCCAACGGCGTCAAGCTGGTCGGCCGTTCGTTCAAATACCACCGCCCGCGCGGCATCCTGACTGCGGGCTCGGAAGAACCCAATGCGCTGGTCGAGCTGCGCACCGGGGCACGGCGCGAGCCGAACACCAAGGCGACGACGGCCGAACTCTATGACGGGCTCGAGGCCGCCAGCCAGAACCGTTGGCCGTCGCTGCGCCACGACGTGATGTCGGTCAACCAGCTGTTCGCGCCGATCTTCGTTGCCGGCTTCTACTACAAGACATTCATGTGGCCGGCGAAGTTCTGGGAAGCGATCTATGAGCCGGCGATCCGCCGCGCCGCAGGCCTTGGCCGTGCCGCCGGCCTTGCCGATCCCGACCACTACGACAAGGCATGGGCGCATTGCGACGTGCTGATCGCCGGCTCCGGCCCGGCTGGTCTGGCCGCGGCGTTGGCAGCCGGCCGCGCAGGCGCCCGCGTCATCCTGTGCGAGGAGGATTTTGTCCTCGGCGGCCGTCTGCTGTCGGATGGCGCAATGATCGACGGCGAACCTGCGGCCGAGTGGATTTCGCGGACGCTGGCTGAACTGGCTGGTATGCCCGACGTCCGCGTCATGACCCGCACGACGCTGTTCGGCGTCTACGATGGCGGCACCTATGGCGCCATTGAGCGGGTCAACGACCATTTGCCCTCGCCGCCCGAGCACCAGGTGCGCCAGCGCCTGTGGCGGATCGTGGCGAAGCGCTGCGTCGTGGCAGCCGGCGCCATCGAACGGCCGATCGTCTTTGCCGGCAACGACACGCCCGGCGTGATGATGGCCTCCGCCATGCGCACCTATGTCGCGCGCTACGCCGCTACACCGGCAAAGCGGATCGCACTTTTCACCAACAATGAGGACGGCTGGCGCACCGTCGAGACGGCGCTCGGTGCCGGCCTGCAGATAGCGGCGGTCATCGATGCACGGCCCGAAATATCGCCGGCGCATCGTTCGCTGGCCTCGAAGGGCGGCTTCCCGGTGCTGCACGGTTCCGTCAGTGGCATCGACGGCGGCAAGGATGGCGTCAGGAAAATCGCGGTGTCGCTGACCGGCGGCGCGCGCGCCGAGGTTGAAGCGGACGGGCTCGCCGTTTCCGGCGGCTGGAACCCGGCGGTCGGGCTGACCTCCTATCATCGCGGCCGGCCGAAATGGCGCGACGATATTGCTGCTTTCGTACCGGACGGCGCGCCGCCCGGTATGGTCGCAGCGGGCGCCGCCAATGGCGACTTTGGCCTCGGCGCCTGCCTGAGCCAGGGATTTGCCGCTGGCGCGGCAGCGGCGCGTGACACGGGGCACAATGGTACGGCGGGCGCC
>NZ_RZQE01000257.1:0-8327 GCF_004022955.1 Mesorhizobium sp. M7A.F.Ca.US.002.01.1.1
CCCAGCAGACCGCCTCGCCGAAAAGCCAGGCTCCTGCCGCCAAAGCGGTCAGCAAATAGCGTGCAGCCGCCAGCAGGAGCGGAGGCGCGTCATTGAGACCGAGCTTGATCGCGGCCCAGGTCAGCCCCCAGATCAGCGATATCACCGCGAAGAAGAAGAGGTTGCGAACCACCGATCGGCGCTCAGCGCAGTCCCCGACGATCGACAAGTATCCGATGGATTTCGATCCGCTCCGGCAGCTCGATCAGGAACTCGGCATCGCGGTCCAGATGATGGACTTTGGTCGGTTCGCCTTTGGTAAAGGCGGTCATCGCTTGCATGTCGGCCCAATAGGAGATGGTTGTGAACCACGTCTCGGCATCACGGTCCTCGCGCAGCAATTGGACGCCAAGCGCCGTCTTCTCGAGGGGCGGAATACCCTCGGCACGCAGGTATGGCTCATAGGCGTCGGCGATGTCGCGGCGGGTGCGACCGCGCCAGATGCGCGCGATGGTCGGTTTGGTCGGCATGAGGTTCTCCTTCAGTCAGGCGGACAGCAAACCGGGCATAGCGGACGCCGGCTGTGATCAGCCGTGAACACGAGCCAGGAAATCGCGGACCAGCGGCAGCGCGTCGTCGAAATGTGTCTCGAGCAGCCAATGACCCGCCCCTTCGATCAGATGCAGTTCCGCATCGGGCAGATCGCGATGATAGGCCGTTGCCGACGCCGCGGGCATATAGCCATCCTCTGGCCCCCAAACGATCAACGTGGGCGGATGGTGTTCACGCAAATAAGCCTGGTAGCGCGGAAACCAGGTGAGATTGGCTTCCAGCTTCTCCATCAGACCGACGGCGATCTGCCGACGAACCGGCGTGTTCATCAGTGGCCAGTGAAGGCTCCAGAGATCGGGCGGCACGCGCATGGCGACGTCGTCAGCCACTTCCCCGATGAACTCGGCCCGGAACCCGTCCTCACTTACCGCGGCCTCGAGCGGACGGTGCTTGCCGGGCGCCTTGTCGGTCCACCAGGCCTTGATCGTGGCGTATTTGGGTCCAAGCACGTCCTCGTAGATGTCGCCGTTCTGGATGATCAGGGCGCTGATCCGCTCCGGGTGCGAGATCGCATGCCGGAGCCCTATCTGCGAGCCATAATCGTGCAGCCACAAGGCGTAGCGTTCGAGACCGAATTCATCGGCAAGCTTGGAAAGCACGTCGCAATAGGCGTCGAAATCATAGCCGAAGGTGACCGGATCGGGTGTGCCGCTGTATCCGAAGCCAGGCCAGTCGAATGCAATCGTCCGCCAGCGGTCGGCGAGCGCCGGCATCAGTCGGCGGAATTGGAACGAAGAGCAGGGATAGCCGTGCGGCAAGAGCAAGACAGGTGCTTCTAACGGCCCTGCCTCGCGATAAAAAATGGATAGATCATCCAGTTGCATGCGTCGGTGCGTGGTTGCACCCGGCATTCGGACCTCCGTCGAACAAACCTCGGCTAAACGCGTTTGATCGAGGGATCGTTCCGAATGGCGGAAGCGGACGGTCGGCAATATTCATCTCTTCAAATTCACCACGATGACACCGCCCAGCGCCAGCGCGCCGCCGATTATGCCGAGCAGCGTGGGAACTTCGCCCAGCCAGAAGAAGCCGATCAGCGCGGACATCGGCGAGACCAGATAGAGGAAGTTGGAGGCACGTGCCGCCGGCAGACGCGACAGCGCGGTCGCCCAGGCGGCATAGGCGATGAGGCTGGGCACGATGCCGAGAAAGATGACGGCGCCGAGGCCTGCTGTGTCGGCGACCGCCGCCTGCGAAAAGGCCGACGGCAGGAAGGGCGCCAGGCATAGTGCGCCGAGCACCATGTTCGAAGCCGAAATGGTCAATGGATGATGGCGGGCAAACAGCGGCTTCTGGACGATGGTGTTGACGGCCGAGCACAAGGCCGAACCAAGCACCAACAGAGCACCGGTGTTGAACGACAGGCCATGCCCGTCGGCCATGGCGATGATGCCTATACCGGCGAAGGAAATCACCGTACCGATCCAGGCCACGCCTGAGAAGCGCTCGCCCAGCAATGCCATCGCCATGATGGCGGTGAAGATCGGGCTGACATTGATGATGAAGCCGGCGGCACCGGCCGAGACGGTCAGTTCGCCGAAATTGAGCATGACGGTGTAGAGCGCGACGAAGATGGCGCCGCCAAAGACCAGGCGCCACGCTTCGTCGAGCCTTGGCAGCGCCGGGCGCTTGACGGCCAGGAAGATCGCCGCCGGCACAGCGGCGATGGCAAATCGCAACGCACCCAGTTCCAGTGGGCCGAAGGCGGCGAGACCGGCTCGGATAGCGGGAAAGGCGGAGGCCCAACCAACCACCGTCAGCGCCACCGCGATGGCTGCCGTGGTGTCCATTCGCTGTGTCGAATTCAACGTGCCCGTTATCTCGCTCATCTCACCGCCCTCGTATTTCTTCGGTCCTGAAAGGCAGAAAACGCCTTTTCACCCCGGTTGACAAACGACGAAATCGAGGATCACCTGTGACTATGGATCACAGCTCGGACACAATGGTGCCGCTCGAAACGCTGCGCGCCTTCGATGCGGCGGCGCGGACAGGCAGCTTTTCAGCGGCCGCCGAAAAGCTCAATATCACCCATGGCGCCGTCAGCCGGCAGATCGCCAAGCTCGAGGACTGGCTGGGATTGAAAGTCTTCGACCGTGGTGCGCGCGGCGTCTCGCTGACGATCGAAGGCAACAGGCTGCATCTGCGCACGGCGGAAGCCTTTGCGCTGATATCGACCCATTCCGACCGCTGGGTCGAGCCCCGTGGCACGGCGGTGGTGCGGCTGACCTCGATCCCCTCGGTCAGCGGACTGTGGCTGATGCCGCGCATGGCAGCGCTGGAAAACAATCCCTCGAAGCTGCGCATCGTGCTCGATGTCGACATCCGCCAGGCCGACCTTGCCGATGAAGGCATCGACCTCTCGATCCGTTGTGGACGCGGCGGCATTCCGGGCCGCATCTCGGTGCAGCTTTTCGAGGAACATGTCTTCCCTGTCGCGTCACCCGAGCTTGCCCGCGAGATCGGCCGCGGCGACCCTGCCCGGCTGCTCAAATATCCGCTGATCAACGATTCCGACGCGTCGGCCTGGCGCGCCGGGTTTGCCGCGCAAGGCATGGATTACCGCCCGCGCCCGCAGGACCGCCGCTTCGAAGACTACAATCTGGTGCTCGACGCCGCCGCCTATGGGCTCGGCATCGCGCTGGCCCGCCCGCCGCTGACCGGACATCAATTACAATCGGGCCGCATCACTCCCGTCGATGAGCGCACAGCCCTCAACCCGGTATCCTACTGGCTCGACCGGCCGATGGGGCGGCCGCGTGCCGCCGCCGCCGACCTCGCCCGCCGCATCGCAGCAGAGGCCGGGCTGGCCCAGGAAAAGATCGAGGCGTTTATCGAAGTCGAGCGATAGGCCTTCCGGACCTATATGTAAAACCGGCCGATTCGAAGCTCAGCGAAGCAACAACAAAACGAACCCAAGGATCACCGCTCCCAGCAAACCGGCCATTATCGAAACAAAGCCAATTTTCACCAGCAACTGCTCAGGGTTCGGCACCGCACCATGGGATTGATTGGCCGGCCTGTACCTGCCCGCCGGCGTACCCAGGGCGGCAGCGTTGCGCGGGATTGGAGCCTGCGGCGGGATAAGCGAAAGCAATGACAGCCCCGCAACCCTGGCGGAGGCATTGTCATTGGCGGTTGTCGAAGGCGGCAAGAAGGCTCGCAGCGTTTCGGCTTCGGGTTTTGCCTTTCTCGCCACGACTGTTGCCAACGCCGCCTCTTCGCCCGTCTCAAGCTGGGCAAGATAGGCCTCGACGATGCCAGCGGATGCGATCTGCTGCGATTTGACGGCCATCGGCGCCGCCGGCAAAATCAACAGCGCCGGCGCTGTCTGCTGCGCGAGCAGAGACGGCGCCGGCGGTTGGACCAGCGCCTTGACCAGTGCCGTCATCACAGGATCAGCCTGCCCCAAGGGCACGGCTTGCGGCGTCATCACTTCCCTAAGCAGGGCGGGAAGACGAGTGGAGGAAACGTCCATTGCGGCCCACCAACAACATTTTTCCGCTTCACAATAAGCGTTCAGCATTGTCTCAGGCTTGTCTCATGCTTGACCTCGCCGGGAATTTATGGCGATGAAATCCTCATGAACCCTGGCGTCCCCGCATGATGAACCGTTTCGAAGGCCCCGGCGGCAAGGAAGCCCGCATCCGCTATCTGGATGGCGACTTCCAGGTTACCAGTCCCGGCGCGTTCGTGCGCTGCGCGGTGACAGGCGAAAGCATTCCGCTCGACGAGTTGAAGTACTGGAGCGTCGCAAGGCAAGAGCCCTATATCAGCGCCACCGCCTCGCTGCGCCGTGAAATCGAGATGCATCCGGAGCTGCGTAAGCGCAGTTAACCCTTCAGCTTGCGCTGGCGCCAGGCATCGAGCGTCTCGTCGATGATGCGCTCGGGAACGTGATCGAGTTCGAAGACCGTGTCGATCTCCAGCACCTCGAGCCGGTCGAGAAAGTCCTGTGAGGCGCCGTGGCGCAGCCGGGCGGCGTCCTTGGCGGTGGTGATGAGCACCAGCCCCTCAGTGCGTGCGGTCGCCGCCAACTCGGCAAGTTCGTCCTCCGCATAGAAATGATGGTCCGGAAACGGCCGCGTCAATGCCAGTTCGCCGCCGGCCTCGCGCACCGTGTCGAAGAATTTCTCGGGATGGCCTATACCGGCGAAGGCGAGGAACCGCTTGCCGGCAAGCCCTGCCTTGCCGCGTGGCTCTGTATGGGCCTCGAAGATCGCCCGGCCGGCGCGTGCCGCCTGGCGGACCACGCTGTCGGCGGCAGTGCCCTCGCCCATTTTCAACAACCCGCTGGTGAAAACCAGCTGGTCGACGATTTTGGCCCTGAGCGGCCCCCCCGGAATGACGCGGCCGTTGCCGATCCCGTAGCGCGCATCGACCACGACCAGCGCATAGTCGATGTGGATGCGGGCGCTCTGGAAGCCATCGTCCATGATCAGGAAATCGCAGCCATTCCGTTCCAGCAGCAGCCGGGCGCCGGCGGCGCGGTTCGGCGTCACCGCCACCGGCGCGTGTTCGGCGAGCAGCAGCGGTTCGTCGCCGACATGCCGGGCGCTGTCGTGGTCGATATCGACCACGTGCGGCTCGGCGAAGGAGCCGCCATGGCCGCGCGACAGGAAGCCTGGTTTCAGATGCATGCGCTTGGCCTGCTTGGCGAGCGCGATGGCCACCGGTGTCTTGCCGGTGCCGCCAACCGTGAAATTGCCGATGCACAGAACAGGCGCTTCGATCTTCTCACGCTTGGCCCGCCGCATGCCGCGGCCGGCGGCAGCCGCATAGATGGCCGACAGCGGCAACAGTGCCAGGACCCGCCAGTCCGGCTCTTCCCACCAGAATGGTGGTGCTTCCGAGGCCACGCTAGCGCCCGTTCGCGCCCTTCAGGCGCGACTTGACGACCAGCGGCTGGATGTAGGGCTCAAGCGATTTCAGCGTACGCGCCAGCGCACCGCGCATCTCGTCGACGGTCGCAATGCCTGCCGCCATCATCTCGTGGCGCGCCACTTCGTTGGTCAGGAGGAAATTGACGGCGCCGGCCAGCATGTCGCGATCGCGCACCAGCTTGGCGCCGCCGCTGTCGAGGAGACGCTGGTAGGCCTCGCGAAAATTCTGCACATTGCGCCCGGCGAGAACCGCCGTGTCGAGCATGGCCGGCTCCAGCGGGTTCTGGCCACCCTCGGAGGTCAGCGAGCGGCCGACGAAGGCTATTTCCGTCAGCCGGAGATAGAGCCCCATCTCGCCGATCGTGTCGCCAAGCAATATGTCGGTGTCGGCCGTGATCCTGTCGCCCTTGCTGCGCCGCGCGACTTTCAGGCCCATGCCGGAAATCTGCGCCGCAAGCGCCTCGGCTCGATCGGGATGACGCGGAACGACGATCGTCAGAAGACCATGGTGGCGCTTGTGCAGCGTCGCGTGGACTTCAGCCGCGACCACTTCCTCGCCGTCATGGGTCGAGATCGCCGCCCAGGTCGGGCGCGTGCCTATCTGCCGCCGCAGTGTCGCCAGCGCCCGTTCGTCGACCGGCGGCGGCGACGTGTCCACCTTGAGGTTGCCCGACACCGTCACCGGCCGCGCGCCGAGCGCGAGAAACCGCTCGCCATCGACATCCGACTGCGCCACGACATGAGCCAGGTTCTCGAACAGCGCCTCGGCGATGTTGGCCCGTTTCTTCCACGATTTGAACGAGCGGTCGGACAGCCTGCCATTGACCAGCACCTGCGGCACACGGCGCGCGCCAAGCTCGAGGATGGTCATCGGCCAGATCTCGGATTCGGCGATGATTGCCAGATCCGGCTGCCAGTGATCGAGGAACCGGCTGACCGCCGGCTTGAGATCGAGCGGTACATATTGATGGATGATCCGGTCACCGAGCCGCTCGTCGGCGACCTGCGCAGAGGTCACCGTGCCGGTCGTCAGCACGATGTTGACGCCATAGTCGAGAATGCTTTCGACCAGCGGCACGACGGCTATGGTCTCACCGACGCTCGCGGCATGGATCCAGATCACCGGCCCGTCGGGGCGCGCGCGGCCGGCGACGCCATAGCGCTCGCGGCGGCGGTAGCGGTCTTCCTTGCCGCGCGAGGTGCGCCAGGCAACGTAGGGCCCGACCAGCGGATAGGCTGCCGCACCCGCGAATCGGTAAGCCGACAGCATGGCCCGTGCCCAGCGGCCGCTCATCGCGGAGCATCCACGAGACGGTAAGCCTCGGCGGTCGCGGCATTGAGCGCTGTCGTCACTTCCTGGCGCTTGCGCTCCATTTCGGCGTCATCGGCGCCGGCCGCCACGAAGATCGGCTGGCCGATGACGATCGACGAACGGCCGAACGGCAGGTTGATGGTGGTCTTGTCCCAGCTCTTCTCCAGCACCTTGCGGCGGCTGGTGGTGATGGCGACGGGCACAAGCGGCCGGCCCGAGAGGCGAGCCAGGAGAACGATGCCAAGTCCTGCGTCTCGCGGCGTGCCGTGCGGAATATCTGCGATCATGGCGACGTTCTTGCCGACGGCGAGCGACTTTTTCAGGGCGATAAGCGCTTTTGCCCCACCCTTGTCGAGGTGCCTGGCATTTTCCCGCCCGCCCGAGCCGCGCACCGCCTCAATGCCGAATTTTTCCAGCATCAAGGCGTTGAGCTCGGCATCGGCGCTGCGCGAAACCATGGCGACCAGCGGCTTGCGCTTGGGATAATAGGCAGGCGTCAGCAGATGCTGGCCGTGCCACAAGGCGATGATGCCAGGCTCGAACTCGGTATAGGCACCGCCCGAAAACCGTGCCGATCCCTCGACGACGCGATTGGTGAGGCGCACGAAGCGGACGAACTGGGCGAACAGGCTGGCGATGGCGTTCTTGACGAATCGCGACTGCGCAAGCGGTTGGCGAATCTTGCGCCAGAAGGCCTTGGTCGTGCGGCTGCGTCCCCTGCCCGTGGGCGCGGCATCGCTTGCTGGCCCTTTCGCCAGGTCATGCTCCATCGAAGTCAACCGGCAGCCTTGTTGTCGGGGTCCAGCAGCCGGTGCAGATGAACGACGAAGTAACGCATGTGAGCGTTGTCCACGCTGGCTTGCGCCTTGGCTTTCCACGCCGTGTGCGCGGATTGATAGTCGGGATAGATGCCGACGATGTCGAGCCCGTCGAGATCGCGGAATTCGGTGCCGCCAAGCTTCTTCAGTTCGCCACCGAACACCAGATGCAAAAGCTGTTTCTTTCCGTCTTCCGCGGCCATGTCGGTCCTTCACATATCGTGAGTTTGTCACAGGTCTAGACCAAAGCCGCCGACTTTGGAACCTTTAGGGCGAGATGAATTCATCTCGCCGGGGAAAACGCTTTCACGTGTCCAGACCGGCGATGACGCCGGCGAGCACGGCCAGCAATTCACCGCTGCCGGCAGCAAGGGCGCCGTGACGAGTCACCTCGCCGGCATAAAGTGGAGCGCGGCCATGCTGGTCGAGCAGCTGGCCGCCGGCCTCGCGCAGGATGAGGTCGGCCGCTGCAATGTCCCAGTCATGCGCGTTCGGCTTGACGAAAGTGGCGTCCAGCGCGCCATTGGCGATCATGGCCAGCCGATAGGCGAGCGAAGGGCTGTAAGGCGCCCGCTTCAGCCGCGCCTGCCATTCGGCAGGCATCAGGTCGGTCAACTGCTTCAGCCCGGAAATCTCGGCCGTTTCCGCCAGCTTGCGAACCGCAATGCGCTTGCCGTTGCGGAAAGCACCCTGGCCGGGCAGCGCCCAATAGGTCTCCTCCATCGC
>NZ_RZQE01000258.1:0-8301 GCF_004022955.1 Mesorhizobium sp. M7A.F.Ca.US.002.01.1.1
CCCCTACTCCCCTCTAACCAATCTTGTTCGGGATCCTGGCCTCTATCCTGCTGAAGGCGAAGACCAGAATGCCGGTTATCGTCATGTAGATCAGCGCCAGCAGCAGCAAGGGCTCGTAGGTGAGGTAGGTGTCCTGCCGTACTTTGGACGAAACGGCGAAGATGTCGATGACGCTGATCGTTGCCACCAGCGGCGTCGACTTCAATTGCAGCACGGTCTCGCCGGTCAGCGTCGGCAGCGCCCGGTAGATGGCTTGCGGCAGCCAGATCCGCCGGAACGCCTTCCAGCGGCTCATGCCGAAGGCGCGGGCGGCTTCGAGTTGCCCCTTGGGCACGCCGGCGAAGGCGCCGCGCATCACCTCGCCCTCATAACCGGCGAACGACAGGGTCAGCGCCAGCACGCCATAGGGCCAGGCTTGCCGCAGATATGGCCACATCCAGGATTCGCGGATCCACGGATATTGCGGGAACAGCGAACCCAGGCCGTAATAGAGCAGCCAGAGCTGGATCAGCAGCGGCGTGCCCCGGATCACCGTGCAGAACACCTTGGCGGGTGCGGCGAACCAGAACGAGCCGGCAGCCTGCGCCAGGCCAAGCGGGACGGCCAGCAGGAAGCCCAGCACGCAGGTGACGGCCAGGATCCACAGCGAGCGCCAGAGGCCGATCAAGCCCATTTCATAATATTGCGGCAGCCAGTCCCAGCGCATGAAAAAGGCGGCCGACAGAACAAGGCCCAGTGCGATCAGGATCAGCACGATGCGGTGCGGCTGCAGCCACAGCGACGTTCGCGCGGCGACGTCGATGATGGTCGCCTCGTTGGCCATCAGCGCGCCTCCTTGAGCGAAGGCATGCCGCGCCGCGACCAGGTCTCGACCCGGCCGATAACGAGGTTGGAAAACAGCGACAAAAGCAGATAGAGCACGCCCGCCGCGAAAAAGAAGGTGAAATAGGCCTTGGTGACGCCCGCTGCCTGCCGCGTTGCCAGCGCCAGCTCGTAGAAGCCGACAACAGCCAATAGCGCGGTGTCCTTGGTGGCGATCAGCCAGAGATTGGCGAGGCCCGGAATAGCGAAGGGCAGCATTGACGGCAAGGTGATGCGCCGCAACATCAGGCCCGGAGACATTCCATAGGCGCGGGCGGCTTCGATCTGGCCCTGCGGAATGGCCAGGATCGCGCCGCGTATCACCTCTGTCGAATAGGCGCCCTGGACGAAGCCGAGCACGGCGATGCCGGCGGCAAGGCCGCTCACGTCGACGCGCTGATAACCCATGGCCGTCAGCGCCTGATTGATCAGGTCGGTGCCGGCGTAATAGAGCAGCAGGATCAGCACCAGTTCGGGCACGGCGCGCACGATGGTGGTGTAAACCGCCAGGAGATCGCGCACCACCGGCCCGCCATAAAGCTTGCCATAGGCGCCGCCGGTGCCGATCAGAAGGCCGAGGCACGTGGCGCCCAGCGCGATCTCGATCGAATGCAGCAGCCCAACCAGAAGCGCCCCGCCCCAGCCTGGCGGGTAGGGCGAGAGAAGCTCGGTGATGCCGGCCGCGGAGGCCGAAAGAAGTGCGTCGATCAGCGTCGCCCCCGAAGTGCTGACTAACCGCCGACGGCTGCGTCGGCGGCAAACATGCCTGGGAAAGATCGAGCAGGTGGGGCATGGCGCGACGCCACACCCCACAGCTCATACGAGGATCGTCAGTTCGACTGCGCGCCGCCGCCGCCGTAAATGTCGAAATCGAAGTATTTCTTCGAGATCTCGTCATATTTGCCGTTGGCGCGGATCGCCTTGATGCCGGCGTTGATTTTGCCCTTCAGGTCGGTGTCTTCCTTGCGCACGCCGGCGCCGACGCCCGGTCCGAGCACTTCGTCATCGGGAGCGACCATGCCCTTCAGGTCGCAGCAGGCTTTGCCCTGGTCGGATTTGAGGAATTCGCCAAGCGCGATGGAATCGGCCTGCACCGCGTCGAGACGGCCGGCGGCCAGATCGTTGTTGGCCTCGTCCTGGGTCTGGTATTCCTTGATCTCGGAGGCTGTGCTGCCAAAGTGCTTCTTGGCGTAGACAGCGTGCACCGTCGACACTTGCACGCCGACGATCTTGCCCTTGAGGTCGTCCGGAGCGGAGCCGAATTTCTGGTCCTTCGGGCCGATGATCGCGGTCGGCGTGTTATAGTACTTGTCCGAGAAATCGATCGTCTTCGCGCGTTCGGCGGTGATCGACATCGAGGAGACGATGAGGTCGATCTTCTTGGTCGTCAGAGCCGGGATGATGCCGTCCCAGGCAACCGGGGTGATGACGCAATCGAGCTTCTCCTCGGCGCAGACGGCGTCGATGAAGTCGATCTCCCAGCCGATCCATTTGCCCGAAGCATCGGGCGAGGTGAAGGGCGGATAAGGCTCGGCGGCGACGCCGATCTTGACCGGATCGGCCTTGGCCACGCCCATGGCGGCGACGCCGAGCAGCAGCGCTGCGGCAAATGTCTTCAGAACGGTCTTCATTTCATGACTCCCAGTTTGTTGTTGGTTCCCGGTTTTCTTCCGTCCCGGCTTGCCTAGCCGATGTTGCGGATGAACTGCTTCAGCCTTTCGGATTTCGGTGCGCCGAAGATCTGCTCCGGCGGCCCTTCTTCCTCGACCAGCCCGTTGTAGAGGTAGACGACATGGGTCGCGACCTCGCGGGCGAACTTCATCTCGTGGGTGACCAGCACCATGGTGCGGCCTTCGCGCGCCAGGTCGCCGATCACCTTCAGCACCTCGCCGACCAGTTCGGGATCGAGCGCGGAGGTGGGCTCGTCGAACAGCATGACGCGCGGATTGATGGCCAGCGCCCGGGCGATCGCGGCGCGCTGCTGCTGGCCGCCCGACAGATAGGCCGGATAGACGTCGCGCTTTTCAGCCAGACCGACACGGGCGAGCAGCCTCTCGGCCTCGCCGATCGCCACATCGCGCTTGACGCCAAGCACATGCACCGGAACCTCGATGACGTTTTCGATCAGCGTCATGTGGCTCCACAGGTTGAAGTTTTGGAACACCATGCCGAGCTTGGAGCGGATGCGCTCGATCTGCTTGCGGTCGGCCGGAATGGTGTGGCCGTGGCTGTCGGCCTTGAGTTTGATCTCCTCGCCATTGACGCGAATGATGCCGCTGGTCGGGTTTTCCAGGCAGTTGATGCAGCGCAGCAGGGTCGACTTGCCGGACCCCGAGCCGCCGATGATGGCGATGACCTCGCCGTCGCGCGCTGACAGCGAGACGCCCTTCAGCACATGCAGCTCACCGAACTTCTTGTGCAGGTTCTCGACATGGATGGCTTCGGCGGCGCCGTCCTGCGCCTTGCCGGATCGGACTGCGGCAGCTTCCACCACGCTCACCGGGTGACCTCTATCGGGTCGGCTGCGGTTCGTCGAACGTGTATCCGGCTAATCAACATATACGCTGTACTGCCCCGCTCCAGACTTCAGCATGGACCCAACGGCGAGAGCCCGTCAATCCTGCTTATTACGGCACTTGCGAGCTTGTTGTGCAAGTGTATAAATAGCCTTCCATGAAATTTTCTCGATTTTTTTCAGCGAAAAAGGACTTCGATGAGCGCTTTCGGATCACAGTCCATGGCGGCGCCGCTGCGCCGCGTGCTGATGCGGTCGGCGGCCAACGCCATGCGCAATGCCGACAGGGTTGCCTGGCACTATGGCCCGGGATTCAATCCGGCGAAAGCGGCATCGCAGCACGCGCTCCTTGCTGAACTGGTGGCGGCTTCCGGTGCCGAAATCGAATGGATCGAGGACACGGCGGATGGACTTTCGGACTCGGTGTTCACGCACGACCCGTCGCTGATGACCGATCGCGGCGCGCTGATTCTGTCCATGGGCAAGCCGTTGCGCGCCAGGGAGCCCTCGCTGCATGAGGAAACCTACCGAAGGCTGGGCATTCCAATCCTGGGCCGCGTCGAGGTTCCTGGCCAGGTCGAAGGCGGTGATTGCGTATGGCTCGATGCCCGTACGCTGGTGATCGGGCGCGGTGTCCGCTCCAACCAGGAAGGCATCCAGCAGGTTTCCAACCTGCTGACGCCGCTGGGCGTTTCCGTCTACGGCTTTGATCTTCCGCTGTGGCAAGGCGAAGAAGCGTGCCTGCATCTGATGTCGGTGATCAGCCCGCTGGCCGACGACCTCGCACTGGTCCATTCACCGCTTTTGCCGGCCCCATTCTATCAGATGCTGAAGGCGCGTAACATCCGGCTGGTCGAAGGCGACGCCGAAGAGTTCGCGGCTTCCAACGGCCTTAGCCTGAACGTGCTGCCGACCAGCCCACACAAGATCATTGCCGTCGCGGGCTTTCCAAAGACCAAAGCCGCGATGGAAGCCGCCGGCTGCACGGTCGAAATCTTCGAGGCGGATGCGCTCTGCATCGCCTGCGAGGGCGGGCCGACATGCCTGACGCGACCGATCCTGCGCCAATGAATATGCCATCCCGCCGCAGGTTCCGTCGCGAGGGCGAGGAGCGGCGGCGGCAGGATCTGATCGAGGCCACTCTGGACAGCGTGGCGGAACATGGCCTGCAGGGCGCCACCTTGCGCACCATCGCATTGCGTGCCGGCGTCACCGCCGGGCTGATCCGGCACTATTTTCCCGGCAAGGAAGAATTGCTGCAGGAAGCCTATGCAGCGCTGATGGGCCGCATGACCGAGCAGGCGAAAGCGGCTTTGGTCATGGAGAATGCCTCGCCTCGCCAGCGCCTTGCGGCTTTCGTCACCGCCAACCTCAATGCGCCGATTATCGACGCGCGGGTGTTTTCGCTCTGGGCAACCTTCATCGGCCGCGCCAGAGCGGATCCGACCTTGGCCCACGCCCACCGCGAAGGCTACCTTGGTTTTCGCAATGAGGTGGAAGCGGTTGTGGCCGAGGTGCTCGCCGCCGAACGGCGCAAATCGGACGCAAGCCAATTGCGCCACCATGCCATCGCGATTAATGCGATCATCGACGGACTCTGGATCGAAGGCTGCCTGGCCGGCGAGATGTTCTCGCCCGGCGAATTGGCGGCGATCGGCATCAAGGCCGTCGAGGCCGAACTAGGCCTCGCGCCGGAAGGGGAGGAAAACCAATGACGACACTCGGCGAAGCGCTCATTTCGCTGCTCGAAGCCCATGGCGTCGACACGGTCTTCGGGATTCCCGGCGTCCACACGGTAGAACTCTACCGCGGGCTAGCGCGCTCCAAGATCCGCCACGTCACACCGCGTCACGAACAGGGCGCCGGCTTCATGGCCGATGGCTACGCACGCGCCAGCGGCAGACCGGGCGTCGCCTTCGTCATCACCGGACCGGGGCTGACCAACACCATCACCGCCATGGGGCAGGCACGCGCCGATTCGGTGCCGATGCTGGTGATCTCAGGCGTCAACGCCACGCCGACGCTGGGCAAGGGGCTGGGCCATCTGCACGAATTGCCGGATCAGCGCGGCATGATGGAGAAGGTGGCGCTGTTTTCGCAGCGCGTTACCGAGGCTGGCGAATTGCCCGGCGCGCTGGCGCAGGCCTTCGCCCTGTTTTCATCGGCCCGGCCCGGCCCGGTACATATCGAGATCCCGACCGACGTCATGGTCAAGCCGGCGGATGGCATCGCTGCCATGCTGAGCAATGTGACGCCGCCCGTGCCGGAAGGTGTCGCAATTGCCAACGCGGCCAAACTCATCAGTGCAGCGCGCCGCCCGCTGATCCTGGTCGGCGGCGGCGCCAAACGCGCCGAAGCGCCACTGCGGCGTCTGGCCGAACGGCTGGGGGCGCCGGTCGTCCAGACCACCAATGCGCGCGGCCTGCTGCATGGTCATCCGCTTTGCGTGCCGGCCAGTCCCAGCCTGAAGACAGTACGGGCGCTGATGGCCGACGCCGACCTGGTCATTGCCGCCGGCACCGAATTCGGCCCGACCGACTATGACGGCTACAGCGATGGCGGCTTCGTCCTGCCCGCCAACCTGATCCGCATCGATATCGGCGCGGACCAGCTTGCCCGCCGCCCGGCGACGGTTTCGATCCTGGCCGATTGCGCCGAGGCGCTCGAAGCACTGCTTCTGGAAACCCGCCATGTCCGGGCAAGCGAGGGCGGTTCGTCGCGCGCCGCTACTACACGCAAAGCAGCCTTTGCCGAGCTCAATCCGACACTGCAGGGGCAGGTGCGCGCCGTCGAGATGATCCGCGACGCTTTGCCGGGCGCGCTCATCGTCGGCGATTCGACGCAGCCGATCTATGCGGCCAACCTCTATTACGACCATGATCGGCCAGGCGGTTGGTTCAATGCCGCCACCGGCTTCGGCGCGCTTGGCTACGGCCCGCCGGCCGCAATTGGCGCGGCCCTTGCGATACCCGATGCGCCGGTCGTCTGCCTCACGGGTGACGGCGGCTTCCAGTTCACGCTGCCGGAACTGGGCGCCGCGCTCGACGCGCGGGTACCGGTCATCTTCGTCGTCTGGAACAACAGAGGCTACCGCGAGATCGAAACCTCGATGCTCGATGTCGGCGTCGAGCCGGTCGGCGTATCGCCGGCGCCGCCGGATTTCTGCAAGCTGGCCGAGGCCTATGGCATCGGCGCCGAACGGCTTGCCGATATCGATGCTCTCGCGGACGCGCTGAAGCGCGCCCGGGCCACCGGACTGCCGCGCGTCATCGAAATCACAGTTGACTGAAGCGCGGGTTTCCCGTTTTGGCGGACCACGGCTGAAGTGTCGGACGCATGCAAAGACGCGACAACTGCCATGTCGAGATGTCAATTGAGTGATGGCGCAAAAGGCGCGACGCTTCGCGTCGGCGGCACAGAAACGACCTAACGATAAAAAAATGACAGGAGCGTCCAAGATGACGGAAACACTTGAAGGCAAGCATATCGTCGTGACTGGTGGGACCGGTGCGCTCGGCGGTGCGGTTGTCGGCAAACTGCTGAGCGACGGCGCGATCTGCCATGTGCCCAATGCTCATGCCGCCGCCCCTACGCATTTCCCCTTTACCTCGCATGACCGTGTCCAGCTGGTGCACAACGTCGATCTCTCGGACCCCGCGAAGGTCGAAGCGTTCTATAGCCAGGTTCCGGGCCTTTGGGGCTCGATCCATCTGGCTGGCGGCTTCACCTCGGCGCCTGTTGAAAAGATCGAGTCGGCGTCCTTTGCCGAGATGATGGACACCAATGCGCGCACCGCCTTCCTGTGCTGCCGCGCCGCGATCCGCTCGATGCTGTCGTCGGACACGGCGGGCCGCATCGTCAACGTCACCGCGCGCGCCGGGCTCGATCCGCGGCGCGGCGCCGGCATGGTCGCTTACGCCGCCAGCAAGGCGGCGGTGGCAGCCATGACGGTGGCGATGGCCGAAGAGCTGAAGCACAAGGGCATCCTGGTCAATGCCGTGGCGCCGTCGACGCTAGATACGCCGGCAAACCGCGCCGATATGCCGGATGCCGATGTCACAAGATGGGTCAGCCTCGAAGCCGCCGCCGAGGCCATCGCCTATCTCGCCTCGCCGGCCAATCAGGCGATGAGCGGCACGCTGGTGCCGCTTTACGGCAGGGCGTAACTTTCCAACCTTTACCTAGGTCAAAGAAAAACCCCGCCGGATCGCTCCGGCGGGGTTTTGTTTTGGAGCCTGTGCGAAGGCTTCGCGGTGCGAAGACTTAGCTGCCCTGCTTCTTCAGCGCGGCACCCAGGATGTCGCCCAGCGAAGCGCCGGAGTCGGTCGAGCCGTACTGAGCGACCGCTTCCTTCTCTTCGGCGATTTCCAGCGCCTTGATCGAGACCTGCAGCTTGCGGGTCTTCTTGTCGAAGGCGATGACGCGGGCATCGACCTTCTGGCCGACGGTGAAGCGCTCGGGGCGCTGCTCGTCGCGGTCACGGCTCAGGTCGGAGCGCTTGATGAAGGTTTCGATGCCGCTGTCGACCAGCCGCACTTCCAGACCGCCATCCTTGACGCCGATGACTTCGCAGGTGACGACCGCGTTCTTGCGCAGTTCGCCTGAAGTCGCCGCTTCGCCGACCGTATCCTTGGCCAGCTGCTTGATGCCGAGCGAGATGCGCTCCTTGTCGATGTCGACGTCGAGCACCTGCGCCTTGACCATGTCGCCGCGATTATACTCTTCGATGACCTGCTCGCCCGGACGGGTCCAGTCGAGGTCGGAAAGGTGCACCATGCCGTCCACGTCGCCTTCGAGGCCGATGAACAGGCCGAACTCGGTCTTGTTCTTGACCTCGCCCTCGACCTGGCTGCCGACCGGATGGCTAGAGGCGAAAGCCTGCCACGGATTCTCGAGCGTCTGCTTGAGGCCGAGCGAGATGCGGC
>NZ_RZQE01000259.1:0-8251 GCF_004022955.1 Mesorhizobium sp. M7A.F.Ca.US.002.01.1.1
ACAGGCACCGGCGCTGGCCGGCAGATAGGTGCGGGCCGGCGCATTGTCCTGCGCGGCGTTGGCCGGCTGTTGACCCTGCGCTGCCAAGGCCAGCTGTCTCGCCTTGCGCTGCTGGTCGGACAGGATCGCCGATTCCGAAACTTCGCCGCGCAGTTCGGTTTCCTGGGCATGGAGCGCCGTTGGGCGCAGCAAGGCAAACATGCTGGTTGCCAGCAGCAAGGCGCAGACCGCCTTGCCCCCACGTCGCGTCGAATTTTCTGGCTGGACCCCGGACATCGCCACCACTGCTTGCGCGGCGCACGCGCGCCATACTTACCGAACCGTAAATGGGGATGGTTAACGGAGGGTTGAGGCAGCGGCCCGTCAGCTGCCTGAAGCGCTGATTTCCAAAGGGATTCATACTGCGTGCGTTTTCTCGCCTGCCGTCGTCTGAACCACCGCACACGTTCGGGCGATATGCCTGGGCCATTTCCGTTGGACAGCGCGCCGGCAAAGCGCTAATCGCATCAGCCATGCATGCGGGATCCCTGGATAAGAAGCCTTTGGACAGGCAAGCCTCGATCGCTTCGGCGCTGAGGACGGTGGCGACAGAACAGGCTGGTGTCGCAGCCCTCGCCGAGGCGCTGGAGAATGGGCTGGCCGCGCCTTTCGCCCAGGCGGTCGAGATGATCTCGGGGATTGAAGGCCGGCTCATCGTCACCGGCGTCGGCAAAAGCGGCCATATCGGTTCGAAGATCGCGGCGACGCTGGCCTCGACCGGCACGCCGGCTTTCTTTGTCCATCCCGCCGAAGCCAACCACGGCGATCTCGGCATGATCGCCAGGGACGACGCCATCATCGCCATGTCGTGGTCGGGCGAAAGCAAGGAACTCATGGGCATCGTCGCCTATTCCAGGCGCTTTTCCATTCCGCTGATCGCCATCACCGCCGGAGAGACATCGGCGCTGGCGCGGGCGGCGGACGTGGTGCTGCTTTTGCCGCGCGCTCCGGAGGCCTGTCCGCACGGCCTGGCGCCAACGACATCGACGCTGCTGCAACTGGTGATGGGCGACGCGCTGGCGATCGCGCTGCTCGAAGCACGCGGCTTCACGCCGGACCATTTCCGCACCTTTCACCCGGGCGGCCAGCTCGGCGCCAACCTGACGCAGATCCGCGAGATCATGCATGTCGGCGACAGGCTGCCGCTGGTGGTTGCGGGCACCGGCATGCAGGACGCGATCCTGGAACTGTCGCGCAAAGGGTTTGGCTGCGTCGCGATCACCGATGTCGACGGTGCGCTGGTCGGCATCATCACCGATGGCGACATCCGCCGTCACATCGGCAGCAATCTGCTGGCGATGACGGTGGATCAGGTGATGACAAGAGGTCCGAAGACCGCGACGCCGGACACGCTGGTGGCAACGGCGCTGCAGACGATCAACAATTCAGCCATCACCAGCCTGATGGTGGTGGAGGGCCGGAAACCAGTCGGCCTCATCCACCTGCATGATCTGCTGCGTATCGGCGCCGCCTGAACGTTCAGACCGCCTCGACGGTCAGTTCCAGATCCGTATCGGCCGCACCCGTCACGCGCACTTGCGTGCCGGCCGGCAGGTCAGGGCCGGAGACACGCCACAGTGTGTCGCCCAGCTTGATGCGGCCGCGCCCGTCACGGATCGGTTCGGCAAGTGTCGCCATCCTGCCGACCATTTGCGCGCCGCGCCGGTTGAGCAGCGGCTGATCGGTCGGGTCGTTGCGGCTGCCGACCAGCTTCTTGCCGACATAGGCCGAGACCAGCGACAGCGCCAGGAAGGCGAGGACCTGGACCTGCCATGTCCAGAAGCCGGTGTCCCAGATCAGCAGCGACACAGCGCCGATGATCAGCGCGGCGATGCCGATCCACAGCATGAAGATACCCGGCGCGATGATTTCCATCACCAGCAGGACGAAACCGAGAACCATCCAGTTCCACGGGCCGAGTTCGGAAACGATGCGGTCGATCATTGGTTTCGACCTCAGTTGTCGGTTGGGCGAACGACCGGCGGGCGCGCGGCCTGCCTCTGCGAGCCGGTCGTGCCTTCGCTGCGGAAGACTTCCTTGGCGATCTCGCCAATGCCGCCGAGCGAACCGATCAGCGACGATGCCTCGAAGGGCATCAGCACGATCTTGCTGTTGGTCGCGGTGCCGATCTTGCCCAACGCTTCGGTGTATTTCTGGGCTACGAAGTAGTTCAGCGCCTGCACATCGCCTTTGGAGATCGCTTCCGACACCACCTGGGTGGCGCGGGCCTCCGCCTCGGCCGAACGTTCGCGCGCCTCGGCATCGCGGAAGGCGGCTTCCTTGCGGCCTTCGGCCTCGAGGATCTGCGACTGCTTGAGGCCTTCGGCGGCAAGGATCTGGGCGCGCTTGTTGCGTTCCGCGGTCATCTGCCGGCCCATCGATTCGATGAGGTTGGCCGGCGGGTTGATGTCCTTGATTTCGACGCGGGTGATCTTGATGCCCCACGGGTGGGCCGCTTCATCGACGACGCGCAGCAGGCGCTCGTTGATGGCGTCGCGGTTCGACAGGAGTTCATCGAGATCCATCGAACCCATGACGGTACGGATGTTGGTCATCGTCAAATTGAGGATGGCATTCTGCAGGCCGGAAACCTGGTAAGCGGCCTGCGCGGCGTTGAGGATCTGGAAAAAGGCGATGCCGTCGACACCGACAATGGCGTTGTCGCGAGTGATGATTTCCTGGCTTGGAACGTCGAGCACCTGCTCCATCATGTTCATCTTGGCGCCGATGCGGTCGATGAACGGGTAAATGAAATTGAGACCCGGGCTCAGTGTCTTAGTGTAACGGCCAAAGCGCTCCACCGTATAGTTGTAGCCTTGCGGGATTGTCCTGATGCCTTTGATCAGCAGCACCAATACCAGAAGGGCAAGTGCACCAACCGCAATATCGAAACCACTGAAATCCATTTGGCTCTCCCTCAGACGAAGGCCGCACAAGCCATTCTCGCGCGGCCGACTTCACCAAAGACTTAAGTGTGTTTCAGATGCGTTACAATCAGGTGATGACGGATTGTTTGCGGGTGCGATCAGCGGTTGAAGGCAAACAATCTTGCATCCGTGTCCTCCAGCCCGTTGATCGAAGCCGGGACAATCTCGGAAGCGATCTGCGAGAAGGTGATGCCGTTGCCGCCGTAGCCCATCACCGCATGGATGCGCGGGTGGCGGGGAATGGCACCGATATAGGGCAGGCCGGTGGTTGTGGTGCCGAACGAACCGGTCCAGGCAAAATCGGGCCTGGTGTCGAGATGCGGAAATACCAGGCCGAGCTTCTCGGCGATGCGTGTGCTCTTGTCGGCGATCAGCTCGTCGCGCCGCGCTTCGTCGACAAAATCCTCGTCCTCGCCGCCGCAAATGACCCGGCCGTCGATCGTCGTGCGCATATACAGATACGGCTCCGACGCTTCCCAGATGAACGCTGCGTCCGGCCAGAGCTTTCGCGGTTGCGGGCATGTTGCGATCGCCCATGTCGAGATGATCCGGTGGGCCGCGGCCGGCACGATCTCCACAAGTTCGTAGCCGGTAGCCAGAACAACATGTCGCGCGGTTATGGTCGGGCCATCCCTGGTCGCGACGACAACAGCTTCGGCGCTATCCTCGATCACTGTCGCTTCGACGGGGGCGTAGAAGCGAGCCTTGCGCTGAAGGGATTTCAGCAGCAGCCCAGCCGTCAGCTTACGCGGGTCGAGCGCGATGTTGCCGTGGCTGAGAATGGCGCCTTCGCGGTCGATGCCGAATGTCTCCGCCAGCGGCGCCGGCGTCAGATAGGTCGCGGCGATGCCGGCTAGCCGCCGTGCCTTGGCCTCGTCGCGCAGTTCCGACGGACCAAGTATCGTGCCAGACAGATAGAGCGACGGCGCCCGGCTCAGGCCACAGTTGATGCCGAGTTCGGCGATGCGTCCGGCGAGATTGGAGACGGCGAGCCGCGAGCGCCGCCAGGCCTGCTGCGCCGAGGCTCTGCCGACCATCTTCGAGAGCGTGGAGAGAGGCTGGTCTATTTCGAATGCCACCAGTGCGGTGGTTGCGGCCGTCGAGCCCTTCAGCGGACCGCGCCGGTCGATACAGATCACCCGATGGCCATCGGCCGTCAGCGCCTCGGCCATCATGGCGCCGCTGATGCCCATGCCGACGACCAGCACATCTGCCTTGACGTCCCGGATCAGGCCGTCCGTCGGCACCGCAGGCGCGCTATAGGCTGACCAGACGGGCTGGCCAGTTCTGAGGTCGAGTTTGCGGGACATCGCATTCTCCGGCGGCGCGCCTTAACGCCCCGGAGCTTGTGTTGTTCCGGAGTTAGAGCGGCGAGCCGCTCTAACTCCGGTTGACGAAATTCCCAAGGGAAAGCGCTATCGCTTTTCCCGGGAAAACCGTTTCACACTTTTCCTGGAATTTCTCCTAGACCCAGCCAGACAGTTCGCGCCGCACCATCGCCTCGATCACCGCCATCCCCTCCGCGCTGTCGTTGAGGCAAGGGATATGGGCGAAATTCTTGCCGCCGGCATGGTGGAAGGTTTCGGCCGCCTCGCGGCCGATCTCATCCAGCGTCTCGATGCAGTCGACGGAAAAGCCGGGATTGACGACGGCGATCGACTTGACGCCGTCCTGTGCGAGTTTCTCCACCGTCTTGTCGGTATAGGGTTGCAGCCATTCCTGCGCGCCGAAGCGCGACTGGAAGGTGATGATCAGTTTCTTGTCATCCCAGCCGAGCCGTTCGCGCAACAGCCGCGTCGTCTTCTGGCAGTGGCAATGATAGGGATCGCCCTTCTCGAAATAGGGTTTTGGAATGCCGTGATAGGAGGTGATGACCACCTCCGGCTCGAAATCCAGCGTCGCCAGATGCCGTTCGATCGAACGCGCCAGCGCCTCGATATAGACCGGCTCGTCATAGTAGGGCGGCACGCTGCGGACGGCCGGCGCGCGGCGCATCTTCATCAGCGCGCGAAACAGCTGGTCGTTGGCTGTTGCCGTGGTCGTCGCCGAATATTGCGGATAGAGCGGAAACGAAAGAATGCGATCGCAGCCCTGGTCGGCCAGACGCTGGGCAATGCTTGCAGTCGAAGGATTGCCGTAGCGCATCGCCCAGTCGACGACGACATCAGGCAGGTCGCGCAGCGCTTCGGCCAGCTTTTCGGCCTGGGCACGGGTGTAGGTGCGCAGCGGCGACTCGTTCTTTTCCCGGTTCCAGATCCGGGCGTAATTGGCGCCGGACTTCTTGGGGCGCGTGGTGAGCACAAGTCCATAGAGGATCGGATACCAGATCGCCCTGTTGAGCTCGATGACGCGCGGATCGGACAGGAATTCACGCAGATACCGCCACATCGGCTTGAAATCGGTGCCATCGGGCGTGCCCAGATTGACCAGCATGACGCCGATCTTGCCCGCCTTGACCGGCGGATGCCCAGCGGGCAACGGGCCGAGCGCTTTTGCGACCTTGGGATCGGCAGGGGTGGGAAGCGTCATAAGGGTTCTCCGGGAGACGCGAACCTAACCATCTTGCGCGCGCATTCAATGCAGCGTCTGGCCGCACCTTAAAGCGGATTGTCCGAATGGATTCAGACGGCCCGCTTTAAGTCTTTGTTTTTATGCATGTCGTTCTCCCAAAACCGAGGTCACTTTTGAGCGACATGCATTAGCCCGAAAACAGGACGCCCGTCCGGTTTTCGGACGGGCGGTGTCATTCAGGCATATAAGCGAGCTATTTCGGCGGGATGGTCAGGGTTGCGCCGACAGGAAGCCGGCGGGGTTCGTAGCCCTTGTTGGCGCCCGAAATGACCTTCCACCTGGCGCCGTCGCCATAGGCTTTCTTGGCCAGATCCCAATAGGTGTCGCCGGCAACGATGACATGGCTGGCTTCCGCTGGCGCGGCCTCAGCAGGCTTTGCCGGCTCGGCCGGTGCCGGCGCGGCTGGTTGCGCTGGCGGGGGAGGTGCTCCTTCCGTCGATATGGCCGGTGGTGTGTTGGCGATATCGCCCGAGTTGGCCGGCAATTCAGGCATTGCCGGTGCCGCTTCGGCAGGCTTGGCGGCTTCAGCCGGTGCGGGCGCCGGGGTGGCCGGGGCTGCTTCGGCTGGCTTGGCCGGATCGCTTGCCGGGGCCGCAGGCGCCGCGGCGACGGTCGCGGCTATTTCGGTGATGCGGCCGTCGAGCTTCGGCGTGTAGGGCCGGTGGGCGCCGAGATAGTCGGCAACCACCTGTTCGAGGCCGGGGCCGTAGTCGTAGGCATTCCTGGCCTTGTCGGCAAAGACCTTGTAGCCGTCGCCGCCCTGGCGAACATAGTTGTTGGTGGCGACCAGATAGTCCTTCTCCGGCTTGATCGGCGTCCAGGCACCGCCTTCCATGACCTCCACCGATTTGACCCGGCCGGCATTGGGCGCAACGGATTTGTCGAAGGAATATTTCAGGCCGGCGACCTGGGGGAAGCGCCCGGCGCCGTCCTCGACCTGACTGAGACCGCCCTCGAGGCCGGCCACCAGATCCTTGCCCGAAATCTGGAAGGTCGCCAGCGTGTTCTGGAAGGGCAGCACGGTCAGCACCTCGCCCATGGTGACGGTGCCCTTGTCGATCGAGGCGCGCAGGCCGCCGCCATTGGAGATGACGATCTCGACGCCCTGTCCCTTGACGCGGTCGAGGATGGCGTCGGAGACGAGATTGCCCATCGCGCATTCGCGGGTGCGGCAGCTCTCGCGACTGCCGTCGATGACGTCGGTGGTTTCGGCCACTTCCTTGTTCTTCAACGCCTCGATCGGCGCCCCAAGCTCCTTGATGCGGGCGAGCACGGCCGGGTCGGGGGTGATCGACTTGTCGAGATAGATCGGGTCGCCGCTGGCCGATTTGACGACGCCATTGTCGTCGAACACCACCTTGAACTCGCCGAGATATTTCGAATAGGAGGCCGCCTGCACCACCGGCACCTTGTAGCCGTCCGGATTGTCGACCATCGTCGGGTAGGGGCCTTCCGCCTTCGGGTCGGTGTTCGACAGCAGGGAATGGCTATGGCCGCCGACGACGACATCGATGCCCGGGATCTTGGCGATGACGTCACGTTCGCGCCTGTAGCCGATATGGGTCACGGCGATGATCTTGTTGACGCCTTCGCCCTTGAGCTTCTCGACTTCGGCAGTGATCGACTTGACGTCGTCCTCGATGGCGACGTTGGGACCCGGCGAAGCGAGGTCCGGCGTGTCGTTGGTGATCGCGCCGATGATGCCGATCTTCTGGCCGCCGACCTCGACGACAACAGATGGCTTGACGCGGTCGCCGAGCTTGGATTGCGCGTTGGCCTTCACATTGGCGCCGAGCACGGGGAACTTGATCATGTCGAGGAACGGCGCCAAGGCGGCCTCGCCGTCGTCGAATTCATGGTTGCCGAGGGCCATGGCATCGAACTTCATGTCGTTGAGGAATTCGCCTTCGACCTTGCCCTTATAGGTCGTGTAGAACAGCGAGCCCTGGAAATTGTCGCCGGCGCTGAGCAGCAGCACGTTCTGGCCTTCCAGCTTCTTGCGTTCCTGGGCAATCGCGGTGATCAGCCGGCCCGCGCCGCCGATGCACTCGCCCTTGGTCTCCTCGTCCGCCGAGCAGGTCGATTCATATTTGTTGTTGCCTTCGATGCGGCTGTGCCAGTCGTTGATATGCAGGATGTTCAGCGTGTAGTCGGCAAAGGACGCGCCGGCCGACAGACCGAGGGCTGAGGCTGACAGGGCTGCAATGGCGGCAAGCTTCTTCATCTTCGTCTCCCGGAAAGCTGATCAGAGGCCATTAGCGCTCTTGCTTGACTGGAACATAACAGCCGGCGCTTTGGCCATGTTCCCATCGCGTTCCGGATGACGCAAGCGGAATCCGGGACCCTTTGCCGGCACAAAAAAGGACGGCGGCCAACCAGCCGCCGTCCTTGGAAAACGAATGGTCGTGGGTTCAGACGCGCCTTGTCAGCACGAAATTCTGACCGCTGGAGCTCGTGCAGTTGAGCTGGCTTGTCGACACCATCAGGCAGTTGAAGCTGACCGCGGTCTGGCGGATCAGCGAGGTGCCGTTGATCTGCACCGATGTGGCGCCGGTCATCGTGTAGCTGCCGTCGGCAAGCTTCTGGCCGGTGTCGGTGGCTACCGTCGTGAAGGTGCCGCCGGTGAAGGTCGACAGGCCGGTGCCCTTGGCGTCTATCCACGAGCCCTCGACGCCTTTCGGCGCCGCTGCCATCGGCGGTTGATCGGGGGCCGT
>NZ_RZQE01000025.1:0-29971 GCF_004022955.1 Mesorhizobium sp. M7A.F.Ca.US.002.01.1.1
AACTGGCCTCTTTGTCACTGAGTGCCGCGCATGCACCGGAAACCGTCATCGGCAATTTTACCGGCGCCAACCGAAACGTCGCCGACTTCCTGATGGGCGAAGTGTTCCTGGAACTGCCGCCGGCGATCGCAAAATTCCTGCTCTACAGCTCGATCTTCGAACGCTTCAGCGCCGAGGCCTGCCGGGCGGTGATGCGCGCGGCCGACGCCGAAGCGGCGATCACCGAGATCGAGACGCGCAACCTGTTCCTGGTGCCGCTCGACGAAGAGCGGCGCTGGTTCCGCTTCCATCATCTGTTCCGCGATTTCCTCAGCCGCGAAATGGAACGGCGCGAACCGGAGATGATCGCGCCGCTGCATCTGGCGGCCGCCGAATGGTTCGGCGAGCGCAAGATGCTGACAGAGGCGATCGGGCACGCGCTGGCCGGCCCGCCGGCGGTGTTCGTGGAGAACAATGCGCTCGACCTCATCGCCCAGTGCCAGCTTCTCTACGTGCGCCAGCTGCTGGCACTGCTGCCGAGGAAGCTGATCGACCAGCGCATTCGGCTGCAGCTGGTCGTGCTGTGGTTGGCGGTGCACAGCAGCCAGCCGGAGATTGCCCAACAGACGCTGAGCAATGCGCGCAAGTTGGTCGAGACCGGACCGACCGACAGCAACGACCCAGGCACGATGACCGGCACAACGATCGAGGCTGAGCTCGTGGTTCTCGCCGCCGCCGTTCACAGCACGCTGGAGCAGTTCGATCAGGCGCGCGACACAGCCCTTGCGGCCCTGCGCGTCATCGCGCCCGATGCCTGGTTCATGGAGGGCGCGACCGCCAATGTCATTGGCTACAACCTCTATGCGCTGGGTGACCTCGACGGCGCACGCGCCGCCATCGATGCGGCACGCCGGGCGCATGAGCGAAGCGGCAGCCTGCTCGGCGTCACCATTGCCAATTGCTACATGGCCGTGATCGAGCGTTCGGCGGGCCGCTTGCCCGCCGCCGAGCGGCTGCTGCGCAACGCGATCATCGAGGCTCGGGCGCGGATCGGTGCAAACTCCTATGCCGAGGCCCTGGCCGGCACGCTGCTTGCGGAACTTGCCTATGAGACCAATGCGTCGGGCGAAGCGCTGACCCTGGTCGAGAATCTCGGACCGCAGATCGAAGGCGCGGCAGTCATTGTCTATCCTCTGGCCAGCGTGCCGACCTATGCCCGCGTGCTGCAGCTGACCGGGCGCACCGAAGCGGCACTGGATATGCTTGAGCGCGTCTATCAACGCGTACACGGCACGGTGTATCGCCGCCTGGCATCGATGATCGTGCATGACCGCATACGTGTGCTGCTCGATCAGAACCGTATTGCCGAGGCGCGTGCGCTGCTGGCCGAGCATCGGGGCGAAGGGACCGAGGCTTCGGTGGTCATCACCACCGCCAACGAGTTCGAATTCTTTGCCGAGGGCCGCCTGCTGACGGCCGAGAAATCCTATGCCGCTGCCGCGGGAGTTTTCGACGCGCTGCTCGAGCGCACGAAAGACAGCGGGCGCATGCGCCGCCATATATTGGCGCTGATCCTGCGCGCCAAAGCGGCCAGCGCTGCCCACGACCAACGCGAGGCAGACCGCAATCTCCTCAATGCGTTACGTCTCGCCCAACCCTCCGGCTTCATCCGTTCTTTCGTCGACGAGGGAAGGCCTGTTGTCGAAGGGTTGATGCGGCTGCGCGCGGCTCAGGCGAAGACCGATCCCGCACTGTCAGCCTATGCGTCGCGCATCATCGATGCCGCGCAGGCGATGCCTGTCGCGACACGCAAACTGACCGCACCAGCCGCCGAGAAGGAACAGCTCACCCAGCGCGAGGCCGAACTGCTGCGCTATCTCACTGAGGGCATGTCCAACCGCGATATCGCCTTGGCGCTGTCGGTGAGCGAGACCACGGTGAAATGGCATCTGAAGAACATTTTCGGCAAGCTCGCGGTGACCAACCGGGTGCAGGCGGTGCGCGCCGCGCAAGGATCTGCAGGCGCCCATACCCCTCCGAAAGGAGGGGCATAGATAAGAGGCGCGACCCCACTTTCGGGTCGGGCGATCTGATCGTTAGCCTGCTAGCGTCACCTGGTTTTCAGAGGACGCTGCGGATGGCGACAGGCTACGTTTTTCACGAACAGCTGATGTGGCATGACACCGGCTCCAGCGCCGACATGATGCCGCCCGGCCGTTTCGTGGAACCCGGCCGGCATCTGGAATCCCCTGGCTCCAAGCGCCGGCTGAACAACCTCATCCAGGTCAGCGGCCTGTCGCGGCATCTGGTGCCGATCATCCCCGAGCCGGTCTCGGTCGACGACCTGTTGCGCGTGCACACGCAACGCCATGTCGATGATATCCGCATGCTCAGCGAACGCGGCTCCGGTTTCGCCGGGCCGCAGGCGCCGATCGGCCTCAACAGTTTTGACATCGCGCTGCTGTCGGCCGGCACCACCTATGCCGCGATGCGCGCCGTGCTGACGGGCCGCGTCGACAATGCCTATGCGCTGGCGCGGCCGCCGGGACACCATGCCGAGCCCGACCAGGCGATGGGCAACTGCCTGTTCTCCAACATTGGCGTCGCTGTCCGCCGGCTGCAGCATGAAGGCCTGCTCGGGCGCGCGGCGATAGTCGACTGGGATGTGCATCACGGCAACGGCACCGAGACGGTGTTCTATTCCGACCCGTCGGTTCTGACCATTTCCGTGCACCAGGACAATCTCTATCCGACCGGGCGCGGTGCGCTGGCCGACAACGGGAAAGATGCCGGCGAGGGCTTTAACATCAACATCCCGCTGCCGGCCGGCAGCGGAACCGGTGCTTATGAAGCGACTTTCGACCGCGTTGTCGCGCCGGCACTGCGCGCCTACAGGCCGGACCTCGTCATCGTCGCCTCCGGCTTCGATGCGTCCGGCTTCGATCCACTCGGCCGCATGATGCTCAACAGCGAATGCTTCAGGCGTCTTGCCGCGCGCATGGTTGCGCTGGCCGCCGAGACCTCGCAAGGGCGCCTGATGATGACCCATGAAGGCGGCTACTCCGAGGGCTATGTGCCGTTCTGCGGCCATGCCGTCATCGAGACGCTAGCCAATCACCGTACCGAAGTGGTCGACCCTTTGTCGGACCATATCGACGAATGGGCCGGGCAAGACCTGCAGCTTCATCAGGCCGCGGTGATCGATGCCGCCGAAGGCCTGCTCGCCGGCCTGCGCCAACGTCTCGCCAGTGCGGCCTGACGCGATGGATTTCGTCATCACCACGCTGCTCAATGCGCTGACGCTGATCAGTATCCTGATGCTGGTCGGGCTCGGGCTAGCGATCAGCTTCGGCCTAATGAACGTGACCAATTTGGCACATGGCGAGTTCGTCACCGTCGGCGCCTTCGCGGTCTATTTCGTCCAGAGCATGGGTGGCTCGTTCTGGCTAGGGCTGGTGGCTGCCCCCATCGCCGGCGCGGTGATCGGCTGCATCCTCGAATTCGCCATCATCCGCCATCTCTATTCCAGGCCGGTCTCAACTGTGCTTGCCACCTGGGGCGTCAGCCTGATCCTGCAGCAAGGGCTGGAACTGATCTTCGGTCTCGGCGCCAAGCCGGTGACGCCGCCTATCGAGGGCACGCTCGACCTCTTCTTCACCGTCTACCCGGCCTATCGGCTGATCCTGATCGGCATCGCCATGCTGACCTTGCTCGGCGTCATCCTGCTGATCAGCCGCACGTCCTTCGGTCTCGACATCCGCACCGTCATCCAGAACCGCGAAATGGCCGAGGGCGTCGGCATCAACACGCGGCGCACCTACGCCATCGCCTTCACCTTCGGCGCGGCCATCGCCGGGCTCGCCGGCGGACTGGTCGCGCCGCTGGCGATCGTGCTGCCGCAGATGGGGGTGAACTATCTCGCCAACGCCTTCTTCGTCGTCATTGTCGGCGGCGTCGGCTCGATCGGCGGCCTCGTCGCCGGCAGCGTCTTCGTCGGCGGGCTGACCAGCATCCTCAATTATCAGATCTCGCCGTCGCTGGCGCAGGCGGTCGTGCTGCTGGCGGCCATCGTCGCTGTCCGGCTTCGGCCCAACGGCCTGTTCAACGGAGCGTCGCGATGATCGCCCGCGACCGCAACTGGCTGCTGATCTTCGCCGCCTGCGTGGCGCTCGCGATCATCTATCCGTTCTTTGTCGGCGGGTATCAGCTGACCGTGATCCGCGACGCGCTGATCTTCGGCCTGTTCGCCGCGAGCCTCGACTTCTTCTGGGGCCGCACTGGAATCCTGTGTTTCGGCCACGCTGCGTTTTTCGGCATCGGCGGCTACATCATGGCGCTGATCACGCTCAACGATGCGATCTCCTTCGCCAGCCTGCTTGGCATCATCGGTGCGGTGGCCGGTGCGGCCTTGGTCTCCGCCATCATCGGCTACTTCCTGTTTTTCGGCGGCATCCGTGGCAGCTATTTCACCATCGTCACGCTGGCCATGGGCGTCATCTGCCAGCAGGCGGCGGTCTCCTGGAGCTCGGTCACCGGCGGCGACAGCGGGCTGATCGGCATTCCGCCGATTGCCTTCGATGTCGGCGGGCTGCACGTCGATCTCAGCCAGGACCTGCCCAGCTACATCTTCGTCTCGGCCATCGTCGCGGTGACCGTGCTGGCGCTGTGGTCGATCAGCCGTGGCCGCTGGGGTACGGTGCTGACCGCCATACAGGACAATGAAGTCCGGGCAGCAGCGCTCGGCCACAATGCGCCGTTGCGGCTGCTCGTCACCTTCGTCCTGTCGGCGGCGATCGCCGGCCTTGCCGGCGCGCTCTATGTCTGCATGGCGGGGTTGGTGGCACCGGATCTGTCCGGACTGCTTCTGTCGACGGAAGTCATCGTCTGGGTGGCGGTCGGCGGGCGCGGCACGCTGCTGGGGCCGGTGCTCGGCGCCATCTTCATCCAGCGTGCGCAGCAGACGATCAGCAGTTTCAACCCGAGCCTGTGGCCGCTATTGCTCGGCTGTGTCTTCGTCATCATCGTCTTCGTCCTGCCGGACGGCATCCTGTCGATCTACGCGCGACTGAAAGCCCTGTTCAAAGGCGGGAGGCGCGCACAATGAGCGACATCCTGCTCCAGGCCGAAAATGTCGGCATCCGCTTTGGCGGGCTGCAGGCGCTGGAGGCCCTGAACCTCACTGTACGCGACAAGGAACTCTGCTGCATCATCGGCCCGAACGGCGCCGGCAAAAGCACCTTCCTCAATGTGTTGACCGGTACGCTGCGCCCGACCAGCGGCAGCGTGCGCTTCCTCGGCCACGACATAGCCGGCCTGCCGCTGCATCGCATCGCCCGGCTCGGCATCGCGCGCAAGTTCCAGATCCCGTCCGTTTTCCCGAGCCTCTCGGTGGAAGACAATGTGAAGGTCGCCCGCTGGGGGGCGCCCTCGCCTGTGCGCCCGGTTGGCGAATTGCTGGAATTGGTCGCGCTGAGCAATCGCGCTGCCACACCGGCCGGCGAACTCGCGCATGGCCAGAAGCAATGGCTGGAGATCGGCATGGCGCTGGCAATCGAGCCGCGGTTGCTTTTGCTCGACGAACCCACCGCCGGCATGACGCCGCAGGAGACGCTGGCGACGGCCGATATGCTGCTACGCCTAAAGGGCGAGTTCTCGATCGTCGCCGTCGAACACGATATCCGCTTCGTACGGGCGCTGAACTGCGAGACGCTGGTGCTGCATCAGGGACGCCGCCTGCGCAGCGGTCCTTTCCATGACATCGAGACCGACGAAATGGTCCGCGATGTCTATCTGGGGAGGCGCTGATCATGCTGCGGACAATGGCGGTCTCGGCCGGCTACGGCCCGCTCCCGGTGCTGAACGGCATCGACCTCAGTGTCGCGCCGGGCGAAGTCGTCGGCCTGCTCGGCCGTAACGGCGCCGGCAAGACGACGCTGCTGCGCGTCATCGCCGGCGGCTTGCGGGCGAGCGGTGGCGCCGTGGTTCTCGGTGACAAGGACCTCACGAACGCGCCGGCTTTCCGCCGCGCGCGGGCAGGCATCGCGCATGTGCCGCAGGGGCGCGGGATCTTCAACCAGCTGACGGTGCGGCAAAACCTGGAGGTCGGTACCCGCGCTGCCGAGGACCGTGGCGACGGCGGCATTCCGGTCGACATCTTCGGCTATTTTCCGATCCTGCGCGAGCGCGAAGCGCAGGTCGCCGGCACGCTTTCGGGCGGCCAGCAGCAGATGCTGGCGATCGGCCGCGCGCTCTGCGGCCTGCCGTCGGTGCTGCTGCTCGATGAGCCTTCGGAAGGCATACAGCCGAACATCGTGCAGTCGATCGCCGAGCTGGTGCCGCGCATCGCGCGCGAACGCAGCATCGCGATCGTGCTGGTCGAGCAGAATCTCGATCTCGTTCTCAAGGCATCGGACCGCTGCCTGGTGATGGAGAAGGGCAGGATCGTCCATGAAGGCGCGCCAGAGGCGTTCGCCGACGAGACCCTGCTGAAGGATCTGTTGGCCCTATAAGGCGCGCCTGAAGCGCGCCTGGGAGCTTGTTGACTTGTAAGGCGTGCATGGGGCGCGCCTGGGACTGGAAGGGAACACAACAATGATAAGCAGAAGAACTGTCTTGAAATCCGGCGGCGCCGCGGCCGCTTTCGCCATGGTCGGTGCGCCGTCGGTCCTGCGCGCCGCCGACACCGTCAAGGTCGGCCTGTCGATCCCGATCACCGGGCTGCAGGCGATCCTCGGCGAGACGCTGCTCAATTGCTACAAGCTCGCCGCCGCCGAACTGAACGCCGCCAATGGCATTGGCGGGCGCCAGGTCGAGTTGTTCATCGAGGACAACCAGACCACGACCTAGGGTTCCATCGACAAGGCGCGCAAGCTCATCAACGAAGACAAGGTCGACGTGGTCATGGGCACGATCATTTCGCCGGAGCGAAGTGCTACGCTGTCGGTGACCTCGAAGGCCAAGAAGCTGTTCTTCTACCCAACCAATTTCGAGGGCGGCGAATGCAACCGCTACTTCGTCGCCACCGGCCCGATCCCGATGCAGCAGGTCGACCCGATGATGCCGTGGGTGGCCGAGACCCTCGGCAAGACCATCTACGTCATGGCCTCCGACTATGCCTGGCCGCAGAAGATGACCGAGGCGATCACGGCGGCTTACGAAAAGGCCGGCGGCAAGATCATCGGCGCCGACTACTATCCGTTCGGCACCACGGATTTCGGCCCGGCCTTCCAGAAGATCAAGTCGCTGAAGCCCGATGTCGTCTGGTCGATGGTGGTCGGCAACGACGCCGTCACCCAGCTCAAGCAGTATCGCAGCTTCGATATCAAGCAGCCGCTGATCGCACCGCTCGACGAGGTCTTCAACAAGGACGCGCTGCCGCCCGGCGTCGCGGCCGGCACCTACGCAACGCAGCCTTACTGGATGGCGCTCGACAATCCGGTCAACAAGAAGTTCATCGCGAGCTTCCGCGAGAAGTTCGGCAAGGAGAAGATGGTCAACGGCATCGGCGAAGCCGGCTACAACGGCCTGCATCTCTACGCCCTGGCCGCCGAGAAGGCCGGATCGCTGAAGGACGATGATGTGCTCAAGGCGCTGCCCACGATCGAGTTCGACGCGCCGCAAGGCAAGATCCGGGTCGATGCCAGCAACAACCACACGCTCTGCCATTCCTATGTCGGCAAGGCGGCCGCAGACGGCATCAGCTATGAGATCGCCAAGGATTTCGGGACGATCGCGCCGGTCACCCCTTACTGCAAGCTGTAGGCGCTTCGGCAACAGCTCCAGGTAATCCTGACGGCGGCTTTGCCGCCGTCAGCTCGCTTGCGGCGCAGGCAGCCGCTCGCGCAATTCGTCGACAAGCACCCTGGTGTTTTCGGAATAGTCGATGGGCACGACGACGAGGTGCACGCCGCCGCCGGTGAAGGCCCGTTCCAGCGCCTGCCGCAAATCGGCGATCTCGCCAACTCTTGTCCCCTTGGCTCCGTAGGCCTCGGCATATCTGACGAAGTCGGGATTGCCGAAGGTCATGCCGAAATCCGGAAATTCGTCGACCGCCTGCTTCCAGCGGATCATGCCATAGGCATGGTCTTCGAGCAGCAGGACGACGAGATTGAGCTTGAGCCTGACGGCGGTCTCCAGTTCCTGGCTGTTCATCATGAAGCCGCCATCGCCACAGATGGCCATGACACGGCGCTGCGGATAGAGCAGTGCCGCCATCATCGCCGACGGCAAGCCCGCGCCCATGGTGGCCAGCGCATTGTCGAGCAGGATCGTGTTTGCCATGCGCGTCCGGTAGTTGCGCGCGAACCAGATCTTGTACATGCCATTGTCGAGGGCGAGGATCCCGTCCGGCGGCATCACGGCGCGCACGTCATGCACGATGCGCTGCGGCGTGAAGCGATCTTCGGTGGCGCGCGCGGCGATGCGGCTCAGAATGCCTTCCCGCAGCGGCAGCAAGGCCTGTGCATTGGGGACCTTGCCCTCGATGCTGTCGGCCAGCAGCGCCAGCGAAGGACCGAGGTCGCCGACGATTTCGGCTTGCGGGAAATAGACCTGCTCGACATCGGCTGAATGGTAGCCGACATGAATGACCTTCGGCCCCTTTGCCCCCATGATGAAGGGCGGCTTCTCCACCGTGTCGTGACCGATGGTGATGATCAGATCGGCCTGTTCGATGGCCTCGTGCACATAGTCGCGCTCCGAAAGGGCTGCCGTTCCCATATAGAGCTCCGTGCCGCCAGGCACGGTGCCCTTGCCCATCTGCGTGGTGAAATAGGGAATTTGCGTCCGCAGCACGAACTGGGCGACATCGGGAGTCACGCGCGGTCGCGACGCCGCCGCACCAAACATCAGCAGCGGACGCCTGGCTTCCATGATCATACGGGCGGCGCGATCAAGCGCGCCCGGGCTGGCCAGCGGCAGTTCGACCGGATGCGTTGGCACGAGTGCTACCGGTTCACACTCGGCCGCCGCAATGTCTTCCGGCAATTCAAGATGTACGGGGCCGGGACGCTCTTCCTGGGCGACACGGAAAGCTTCGCGAACCAACGAGGGGATCATCTTCGGCGAGACGATCTGACGCGACAGCTTGGTCAGCGGCTTCATCGCCGCGACGATGTCGACGATCTGGAAGCGCGCCTGCCGGGATGACAGGATGCCTTTCTGGCCGGTGATCATGATCATCGGCATCGCGCCGAGCAGCGCATAGGCCGAACCGGTCGAAAGGTTGAGCGCGCCCGGGCCAAGCGTGGTGATGCACACACCCGGCTTGCCGGTAAGCCTGCCATAGGTGGCGGCCATGAAAGCGGCTGCCTGCTCGTGGCGGGTCAGGATCAGCTGGATCGAGGAGCGGCGGATGGATTCGACGATATCGAGATTTTCTTCGCCCGGAATGCCGAAAATCCGCTCGACCCCTTCGTTCTCGAGGGCCGCGACGAACAGATCCGAACCTTTGGTCATGACCACCTCTCCCGCAACATTCCGTCGGCCACCTTCATATGGCATCGGAACGCGACGCCTCAAAGAGGCATCTTCGGCTGCGGGTCAGAGGCGCGTGTTGCAGCTCGCCGCTTTCGGCGAGGCGAAAAGTTCCTTCGGCGCAGACCATTGGCTGATCGGTGCGCCGCGCGTGCCGGTGATCAGCGAACGCAGTTCTGACAGATAGGTCTGCACGAAGAACGAGGTCTGCCTTTCCAGCGGCGTATAGGGACCCGGCCGGTAGGCGCGCGACATGATGCCGTCGGCATTGTCCTCGGTGATCTTCTTGTCCTGCACCGTGGTGACGTCCCACATCCAGCTGATCGCATCGGCGTCGATGTCGCCATCGGCGTCCTTGTCGACGAGCCAGGTCAGAATGACGTCGGTTTCCGTGGCGCTGCGCGGTATCATCTGGAACAGCGTGACATAATCATTGGCAGCACTTGCAAACGACAGGCGTCCGAGGCGGAAGCCGCTTTCGCCACCATCATAGGCGTGACGGCCGCCCATCAGGCATGAGACCCCCTCACCTGTATTGGACAGCGTGTTGCGGCCGGATCCGATCGGCTTGCGGTGCATGGCAAACGGCATCGTGTCGAGGTCGCCAGCCTGCCACGCGCCCTTGTGGAACTCGGCATCGCCGATGACGCTGTGCCAGGCCTCGATTTCATTCTGCCACTCGACCGCCTTGTCGGCGTCGCGGGTCGCGGTCACTTTGACATGGCCGTTGACGCGGTAATATTCGGGGTGGGCCGGCCGGCAGTGATAGCATTCGAGGAAGTTCTCGAGCACCAGCTTCCAGTTCGCCTTGGTGAGATAGTTCTTGCGCGCGACGATGCGTGCGCGGTCAAGGCCGTTTTCGCGCAAGCCGCCGGTCAGCCCGTCCGCGACAGGCTGGATGTCGGGCAGCGAATTGGCATCGAGGCCGCAGAACACGAGGCCGCCGAAATGCTTGCAGGGCACGCGGTGCAGTCCCAGCGCTTCCGGATCGACGCTTTCCGGTAGATCCTGCCGTGACTGCAACTCGCCGGTCAGCCTGAACGACCAGGCATGGTAGGGGCAGACCAGAAGCTTGCCGCGACCATCCTTGGCGCAGAGCCGCGAGCCGCGATGGGTGCAGACATTGTAGTAGGCCGCGATGTCCTCCTCGCCGTCGTCGAAGCGCACGACGATGATCTCCTCGTCGAAAAGCTGGCGCACGATGTAGCGGCCCTTTTCTGGGACCTCGCTGGCATGGGCGACAAGCATCCATTGACGCGGAAACCACAAGTCCCGTTCCAGCGCGAAGATGGCAGGGGCCGCGTAGAAGGCCTGTTCCAGCGACCAGTCCGGACGTTGCCGGTCGATCAGCCTGACGGTCTCGCTTCTGTCGATAGGCTGGCTGTTCGATGTGTAGGCCTGCACGGCAAACACCTTTCTGCTCGCTGGCGTTCGAATGACGTTTCGATAGAGTGTGCGATGCGGAAAGGCTTGCAGCAAATACAGAAATGATAGACCTTCATATCGAAAAGGCATGAAAGCAGGTTTGGATCGTGAAAACCCTCAAGACATCGCTTCCCCTGCTGAACGCCATGGTCGTCTTCGAGGCTGCCGCCAGGCATGGCGGGCTGACGCTGGCCGCACAGGAGCTCAACATCGCACAATCGGCGGTCAGCAGGCATGTCGCCAATCTCGAGCGCCAGCTGTCGGTCGAGCTGTTCACGCGCAGAGGCAACCGCGTCGCCGTCACCGGGGCCGGCAACACGCTGGCCGAAGCGATCCGCGAGGGTCTCGGCACCATCAGGCAAGCGGTCGAGGATTTGACCGCGCACGACAGCGATACATTCGTGGTCGGCTGCAGCCACGACTTCGCGCAGGCATGGCTGATGCCGCGCTTCGGCCTCATCACATCGCAGGTTGCCGATGGCCGCGTGCTGCTGCAGACATCCACCGACTACAGGGATTTCGACCAGCCTGAAGTGGCATTGTCGATCCGTTTCGGCGAAGCCGGGCAATGGCCCGAATTCGTGACCGAAAAACTGCTCGAGGGTGAGTGGTTCCCGGTTTGCGCGCCGGCGTTCCTGGCGCGTTATCCGGCGCTCGCCTCGGAAGAGCCTGAGGCTTTCCTGGCAGTGCCGCTGCTGCATCAGGTGACGCCGCCGGGCGCGATCGACAGTTGGCAATCGTGGGTCGGAACCGACCGGAAACTCGACGGACCTCGGTTCACCGGCTACATGTCGATGATACACGAAACCATCGCCGGGCGCGGCGCGGCGCTCGCCTGGGCGGGATTTGCCGACGAGCATCTGCGCCGCGGCCAGCTCGTCCGGCTGACCAAGACCTCGCGGCGCCACGCCGGCTCCTTCCACATCGTCATGAGGAAGAACGCCGGCCCGGTTGTCAGGGCGGTGGCGCAGGCGCTGCTCGGCAGCGTCGGCGACAGCTTGCAGGCAAGCGCCGGGGGCAGCTGACGATCAGGCCTCGCGACCAAACCGCGACGCCTCGTGACGCGCGCCCCAGACCGGCATGGCGGCTTCGATTTCAGCTTCCGACTTGAAAGCATCGGATGCGTAGCGGTCGACACGGAACCGCTCGGCGGAAACGAACGGGGTCTGCCCGAGAACCAGTTCGCAAGAGAGCCGGCCAAGACCCGGCCCATGGGTGACGCCGCTCTCATTGTCGCCACCGACGACCACGATATTGTCGCTGCCGGGGACCTTGCCGACGATAAGGCCGTTGTCGGGCGTGTAGCACGGCACGCCTTGCGCCCAGCTCGCGATCGTCGAACCGCGCAGCGGCGGGAACACCGTCTGCAACTCGGCAAGCTCCTGCTCGGAGGTTTCCTGCATCAGCCCGATATTGTGCGGCTGGCCGGGTTCGATTTCGCTGTCGTTCGTCTTGTAGAGAGGTTTGTAGTGCCGGCCGGTTCCCCACATTATGGCGCCGAATGTCTCGCGCAGCCACAGCCGCAATTCGCGGCACTGGACGGTGGGAATGGTCGATGGCAGCCCACGGTCGTCGGTGACGATGCGCGTTGCAACGACGCGCAGCAGCGGCAACTGCCAGCCAAGGCCTGACAGGACCTGGTTGTTCCAGGCGCCGGCGGCAACAATCACGCCATCAGCCTCAAGACCGCCCTGGTCGGTCTCGATCGTCACCCGGTCGCCGGCATCATGGACGGCAGTCACGCGTGCGTTGCTGCGGAAGACGCCGCCGAGCTCGCTGATCTGGCCGGTCAGCACCCCCATCGCCAGCTTGGTGTCGAGCTGGATGCCATGCGGATTGTAGGCCGCCGAATGGACCCGGGCCGGATCGATGAGACCCTGCATCTTCTGCCCGATCTGCACGGCATCCAGGTCCTGCATTTCCGGCGGCGCATAGGGAGAATCCAGCACCGGGCGGACGAAGCGTTCGCGCCCGTCCTCGGTCAGCGCCATGATCAAGGTGCCGTTCGGCCGATAACCAATCTCGGCGCCGACCTCGTGCAGCCTGCGATAGAAATCGAGGCCATATTGCTGCAGCTGAAAGCCCTCTTCACCGAGCGGGATCATGCCGGCGGACCAATGGGAGACGAAGCCAGCACCGGCGCTTGTGGTTGCGGCACCCGGCTGGCCGGCATCGATGACCGTCACCCGGCGCACGCCGGACCGCAGCAGATGGAAAGCCGCGCTGCAGCCGATGATGCCGCCGCCAATCACCGCGATATGCCTGCTATCGCTGCCGCCATGGCTTCCGTTTGAACTCATCTTTGTTCTCTCTCTTGCCGATGTTCCGGTCGGAGCGACATACAGCGACGGCGACCATACAGGCTCGTCCCGGACTGTCTAGACACATGTGTCTGTGGCCTGATACTTGATGCGCACTGCATCTGGATCACACGTCCGGAACGCCGCTTGATCCGGCTTTCCGTTGTGTTGTGTCGCCGAGAGAGCGAGGAAAAAGTGAGCGTTTCGACAGCCGCCCAGGCCATTTTCGACAGTGAAATCATATGGGACGCGCATTCCGGCTTCATGCCGGACCCGGCGGCGGACCTGAACAATCTGCAGATCTGGCGCGACGCCGGCATCGACTATCTGTCGATCGATGTCGGCTTCGACCTGTTGCCCTGGGAGCAGACCGTGCGGACGCTCGCAAATTTCCGCCACTGGATCCTTGCCAATCCCGAGCACTACACGCTGGTCTCCTCCGTCGCGGAAATCCGCAAGGCCAAGCTTGAAGGCAAACTGGCGATCACCTTCGACATCGAGGGCATGAACGCGCTCGACGGCCGCGTCGAGATGGTCGAGTTCTATCACCATCTGGGCGTCCGCCAGATCCTGTTTGCGTACAACAGGAACAATCTGGCCGGCGGCGGTTGCCACGATGTCGAGACCAGCCTGACGGCGTTCGGCCGCGAGGTCATCGACGAGATGAACCGTCTCGGCATGTTCGTCGACGTCACCCATACCGGCTATCGCACCTCGATGGAGGTGATGGAATACTCCAACCGGCCGGTCATCTTCTCGCACTCCAACGCCAAGGCCTTGTGCGGCCATGGCCGCAATATCACCGACGAGCAGATCAAGGCCTGCGCGCGCACCGGCGGCATCGTCGCGATCGTCGGGCTCAATCGTTTCCTGGGAGAGGGACGCACGGACTCGGACAGGCTGGCTGACCACATCGAATATCTCGTCGACCTGGCTGGCCCAAATCATGTCGGCATCGGACTGGACTACGCCTTTCCGGTTGATGTCAAAGGCATCGACCGCATCATTTCCGACAATCCGCAATTCTGGCCCAAGAGCGAATATCCGGAGGGGGCGACGACCTACGCGGCTCCAGGTCAGATGCGCGAACTGACCGAGGTTCTTCTGCGCCGCGGCCAGTCCGAGCAGACCGTGCGCGATGTCCTGGGCGGCAATTTCATGCGCCTGGCGGCTGAAATCTGGAAGTGAGCGGCGGCCGAGAGGCCTATCTCTGCTACAGCTCTTGATCCAGCCCCACCGAATGGCGGGCCAGGCCATATCGTCTGCGCGATCACATTCCGCCCGCGACTTGCCCAAGTCGACGCGCCGGCGGCGGTCGGAACAGATGTCGAGATTTTCCGCAAGATCGTCCGTATCCAAGATTCGGACGTGCCGGCAAAATTTTCGCTAGACATAGATGTCTATTATTAGCAGTTTTAGCGGACCGACACATTCGGCCCGGCTTGGAGAATGGCCTGCGGCCTGAAAACAAGACAACGAAAACAGCTGAGGGGTAGAGCATGTCCATTCTAGCCGACACCAGGGTTTCGCGCCGCAGCCTGCTCGCCGGAGCCGGCGCTTTCGGCCTCGCCTCAATGGTCAATCCAAAAGTTTCCTGGTCGAGCGACGGGCCGATCCTCAAGGTGCGCTCCTACGCCGACATCCAGACGCTCGACCCTTGCTTCCGGCTGGCGGCGCCTGAAGGCGACATCACCAGCGTCATCTTCGCCGGCCTCGTCGTCACCACGCCGGGCGACAGCTGGGGCTGGCGGCCGATGGCGGCGGAAACGATCAAGCAGCTCGATCCGCTGACCGTCGCCTTCCAGCTGCGCGACAATATCGGCTTCACCGATGGCTACGGCCAGATGACGGCCGAAGACGTGAAGTTTTCGATCGAACGCATCGCCGACCCAGCCAACAAGAGCCCCTATTCCGGCGACTGGGCAACGCTCAAGGAAGTCGAGGTCAAGGACAAGCTGTCGGGGCTGATCCACCTGAAACAAGCCTTCGCGCCGCTGTGGACGTCGACCTTGCCGACGCCGTCCGGCACCATCCTGTCAAAGCGCGCCATCACCGAGCTCGGTGGCAAGATGGGCGTCAAGCCGGTGGCTCAGTCAGGCCCCTACATCCTGAAGGAATGGCTGCCCAAGCAGCGCACGGTGCTGGTCCGCAATCCCGACTGGAAGTACGAGCAAGGCGCCTTCGCGGAAATCCACATTCATCCGATCGAGGACGAGAAGACCGCCGAACTCGGCTATGAGGCCGGCGACCTCGACTACACCTGGACCGCGGTCTCCTCGATCTCGCGCCTGAAGCAGACGCCGCCGCCGAAGACGACCGTGGTGGAGAAGCCTTCGCTGGCCTTTGTCTGGCTCGGCATGAACCAGGATGTCGCTCCCTTCAACAATCCCAACATGCGCCGCGCGGTTCAGTACGCCGTGGACCGCAAGGCGGTGGTCGATGCTGCCTATTTCGGCGCCGCCGCAACCGCCACCGGCATCATCGCGCCCGGCCTGCCCGGCCATCGCGAGAAGAACCTTTTCGATTTCGACCCGGACCGCGCCCGCGACATGATCACCAAGGAAGGATTGGCCGGCACGACGATCACGCTCGACATCCTCAACAAGACCGAGCGGCTGACCGCGGCGCAGGTCGTGCAGTCGAACCTGCAGGATGTCGGCCTCAATGTGGAGATCAAGCAGAACGACAGCGGCACCTTCTGGACGCTTGGCGCCAAGGAAGGCGACTACTGGAAGAAGCTGCAGATGATCATCAGCCGCTTCTCCATGCAGCCGGATCCGAGCTGGGCGACTGCCTGGTTCACCCGCGACCAGATCGGCGTCTGGAACTGGGAGCGGTTTTCCAGCGAGGAATTCGACAAGCTCAATGCCGAAGGCATGGTCGAGCTCGACCCGGCGAAACGTGATGTCATCTACAAGAAGCTGCAGGACCTGATGGAGGAGAACGGCAACTACGTTTTCCTGACGCATGAGGTCACCGGCATCATGAATCGAGACACGCTTGTGGCCGGCCTGAAGCCGAACGGCGAACCCGTGTTCACCGACTTCAAACCGGCATGATGTCGGCGGGCGGGGCTCGCCCCCACCAAAGACCGTCCGACAGGTACCGAAAATGATCCGCTACGCCCTCAAGCGTCTGTGGCTTGGCGCCATCATCATCAGCGTCGCTATGATGATGATGTTCGCCATGGTCTACCTCATTCCCGGCGACCCGGCCTCCGTCGCGCTGGGGCCACGCGCGACGCCGGAGATGATGGAGGCGCTGCGCGTACGCATGGGCCTCGACCAGCCGGTGTGGCGGCAGTTCCTGCACTTCTACGGATCGGTCCTGCGCGGTGACCTGGGCATCGAGGTTCTGTCGAACCGGCCGGTGCTGGACGTGGTGATGGAGCAGCTTCCGTTCACGCTGGCGCTGGTGGTCGGCGGCATTACCTGGTCGGTGGCGCTTGGCATCCCGCTTGGCTGTATCGCCGCGGTGCGCCGAGGCGGCTTTGTCGATCAGGTGATCGGGGTTCTTTCGGTGGCGATGATCGCGGTGCCGTCCTTCGTCGTCGCCATCTATTCGCTGCTGGTGTTCGCGGTCGCACTGCAATGGCTGCCGGCGATCGGCGCCGGCGAACCGGGCGACCTCGCCAGCCGGCTCCAGCACCTCATCCTGCCGTCGCTGGCGGTCGGGCTTGGCTGGATCGGCTACATCTCGCGCATGGTGCGCGCCTCGATGCTGGAGACGCTGGAGGCCAGCCATATCCGCACGGCGCGCGCCTTCGGCCTGACAGAGCACCGGATCGTCTACACCTACGCGCTGCGCATTGCCGTGCTGCCCACGATCACCCTGCTCGGCGTCGGCATCGGCCACATGCTGTCGTCTTCCGTTTTCGCCGAAATCGTCTTCGCCCGCCCCGGCATCGGCAAGCTGGTCTATGAGGCGATCTCGGTGCGCAACTACCCCATCGTCTCCGGAGCCGTGCTGGTCACCACGGTCTTCTTCGTCCTCGTCAACGTAGCGGCCGACATTCTGGTCGGTGTATTGGATCCCCGTGTCAGATCAAGTTTCAACTGAGCTGTCTTCCGGCGGCAGCCGGTTGTCCGGATTGTGGCGCACCGTGCGCGGCATCATGCGCGAGCCGCTCGGCGCCGTCGGCCTGACGCTGGTGACGCTGGTGGTGCTGTCGGCGGTGTTTGCCAGCGCGCTGACCAGCTATGCGCCGAGCAAGATATCGCCGGCCGAACGCTTCGCTTCGCCGAGCCTGCTGCATCTGCTCGGCACCGACCACCTCGGCCGTGATCTTCTGACCCGGGTGCTCTATGGCGGGCGCGTCGCGCTCTTGATCGCGCTCGGCGCGACAGCGGTGTCGCTGGTCGTCGGCGTGGTGCTCGGGCTGATCGCCGGCTATGGGCCGCGCTGGCTCGACAATGTGCTGCTGCTGATCTTCGACGCCGTGAAGAGCTTTCCCACCGTCATGCTGGCGCTGACGCTGGTCACCCTGTTCGGCCCCTCGCTCTATGCGGTGGTGCTGGTGGTGATGCTGGTCAATGTGCCGGGCTATGCCCGCATCATCAGGACGCAGACGCTGGTGCTGAAGTCGGCCGAACATGTCATGGCGGCGCGCTCGATGGGCGCCAGTGCCGCCCGTATCCTGCGCGTCCATATCCTGCCCAACATCATCGGCCCGATCCTGATCCTGATATCGATGGACATTCCCGTGGTGGTGGCGATCGAGGCCGGCATGAGCTTCCTCGGGCTCGGCGTGCGGCCGCCAACGCCGAGCTGGGGCGCGATCCTCAATGACGGCTTTGCCAACATCCGCGATTCCTACTGGATCGTGATTGCCGGCGGCCTGCCCATCGTGCTGACCACACTCGGCTTCACCTTCTTCGGCGAGACGCTGCGCGACCTCTTCGATCCCCGGCTGAAGGGGCGGTCATGACGGTTCTCGCGATCAAGGATCTGAGCGTCGCCTTCCACACCGAGAGTGGGCGACTGGAGGCGCTGAAGCAGGTGAGTTTTTCCGTGCCGGCCAACCGCAGCGTTGGCGTGGTCGGCGAATCCGGCTGCGGGAAGTCGACGCTCATCAACGCCATTCTCGGCCTGCTCGCCGACAATGGCGAGATATTATCGGGCGAGATCATCTTCGAGGGTGACAAGGACCTCGCCCGGCTTGACCCCATGGCGATGCGCGGCTTGCGCGGGCAAAGGATCGCCACCGTTTTCCAGGACCCGATGGGCGCGCTCAACCCGGTGCTGTCGGTGGGGCGGCAGATGCGCGACATCCAGTATCGCTCGGGTCTGTCGAAGCGGGACAAGGATGCGCGCTCGGTCGCCATGCTGCGCAAGGTTCGCATTCCCGATCCGGAAAGCCGGCTGACACAGTTTCCGCACGAATTCTCCGGCGGCATGAAGCAGCGCATCGCCATTGCCATGGCGCTGATGATGGAGCCGGCGCTGCTGATCGCCGACGAGCCGACCACGGCGCTCGATGCGACGCTGGAGGTGGCCACCATCGAACTGCTCAAGGATCTGCAGCGCGACATCGGCTGCTCGGTGCTGTTCATCTCGCATCATCTGGGCGTGATCGCCGAACTCTGCGACGAGATGATCGTGATGTATGCCGGCGAGGTGGTGGAAAGCGGCACGACCCGCGAGATCTTCCACGACGCCCGCCATCCCTACACGCAGAAGCTGCTGGCCTGCGATCCCGCCCGGCTGTCGCAGCGTGTGTCCCGGCTGCCGACGATTGCCGGGACCTTGCCGGACCTGCGCCGCCGACCAAGCGGCTGCGTCTTCCAGCCGCGCTGCGATCGCGCCGACGCCCAATGCCTGACGACGCCTCCCAGCGCCCCTGTCGGCGGATCTCATATCGCCCATTGCTGGCACTCGGACGTTCCACTGGGGGCCATGGGCGCATGAACGAAGACCTGCTCCGTGTCAGCGACCTGCGCGTCTCGTTCCGGGTTGGCGGCCTGTCCGCCAGGCTCGCGGGGCGGGCCACCGAAATCGAAGCGGTCTCCGGCGTCAGCTTCACGCTTCAACGAGGCAGCACCTTCGCGCTGGTCGGCGAATCCGGCTCGGGCAAGACGACGCTGGCGCGCACCCTCAACGGTCTTCAGCCGGTGAAAGCAGGCACGATCGTGTTCGAAGGACAGGAACTGCAAGGCCTGTCCAACGCCGCGATGAAACCGGTGCGGCGGCGCATGCCGATGATGTTCCAGGATCCGGTCGGATCGCTGTCGCCGCGGCTCAGCGTGCGCTCGCTGCTGTCGGAGCCTTTCGTCATCCACGGTTTGTCGGATCGCGATCTCAACGCTGAAGTCACACGGCTTCTTGCGCTGGTCGGGCTGCCGCGCGATTTCGCCGACCGCTACCCGCACCAGCTATCTGGCGGCCAGGCGCGCCGCGTCGGCGTAGCGCGGGCGATTGCGCTGGACCCGGTGCTGGTCGTCGCCGACGAGCCGACCGCCGGCCTCGACGTCTCCGTGCAGGGAGAGGTGCTGAACCTGCTCAACGACCTGCGCGACCGCATGGGCCTGTCGATGCTGATCATCACCCACAATCTGCATGTCGTGCGCCAGATCGCCGACCGCATGGCGGTGATGTATCTCGGGCGCTTCGTCGAGCAGGGCGAAACCGAAGCGATCTTCCGCGCCCCGCATCATCCCTATACGGCGGCCCTTCTCTCCGCCAATCCCGAGCCTGATCCCGACAGGGTGCATCAGCGCATCACGCTGCCGGCTGACGTTCCGTCCTTGCTGGCGCGCCCCTCAGGCTGCGAGTTTCACACACGCTGCCCGCAGGCCGAGGGCCGTTGCGCGCTGGATGTCCCCGTCCCGGCCTCGGTCGGCGACAGCCGTCTGACCTGCCATTTCCCGCTGAACACATAAGGATCGCCACCGGCGCAAGTGTCGGCCGAGGCGTTGAGAGGAGCCGCCATGCAAGATATCCGCGTCGTCACCGATTTCCCGCGCAAAATCCGCGAGATCGAGAATTTGTGGATTCCGATGCCGGATGGCGTCAAGCTGGCGGCGCGTGTCTGGCTGCCGGAAGACGCGGAGAGCGATCCCGTGCCGGCGATCCTCGAATATTTGCCCTATCGCAAGCGTGACGGAACGGTGGAGCGCGATGCGCTGACGCATCCCTATTTCGCCGGTCACGGCTATGCCGGCGTGCGGGTCGACATGCGCGGCTCGGGCGACAGCGAAGGGCTGTGCAAGGGTGAGTATCTGAAGCAGGAGCAGGATGACTGCCTGGTGGTCATCGAATGGCTGGCGAGGCAATCCTGGTGCTCGGGAAGCGTCGGCATGATCGGCATCAGCTGGGGCGGCTTCAACGGGCTGCAGGTCGCGGCCCGCCGGCCGCCGGCGCTGAAAGCCGTCGTTTCGCTGTGTTCGACCGACGACCGCTATAACGACGACGTGCATTATCTCGGCGGCGCGATGATGTGCGACAATCTGATGTGGGGAACCACCGCCTGGGCCATCGCCATGACCCCGCCCGACCCGCTCATTGTCGGTGACCGCTGGCGCGGTCTTTGGAAACAACGGCTGAATGGCAATGGCATCTGGATGCAGGACTGGTTCGAACACCAGCGCCGCGACGATTTCTACAAGCACGGTTCGATCTGCGAGGATTATTCCGATGTCGAAATCCCGGTCTACGCCGTCGGCGGCTGGGCCGACGGTTACCCCAATCCGATCTTCCGGATGCTGGAAAAGCTAAGCGGTCCCCGCAAAGGGTTGATTGGACCCTGGGGCCATAAATATCCGCACTTCGCCATGCCAGGACCGCGCATCGGCTTCCTGCAGGAGTGCCTGCGCTGGTGGGACCAATATCTCAAGGGCATAAACACCGGCATTGCCGACGAGCCGATGCTGCGCGCCTGGATTCAGGATCCCGCACGGCCGGCAGCGATCTATGACGAGCGACCCGGCCGCTGGGTCGCGGAGCCGGCATGGCCGGGGCCGGGGATCGGCGAAAAGGTGCTGAACCTTGCGCCGCATGTGCTGAGCGAGGCCAGGGGCGAAGACACGATCCTGGAGATTTCATCGCCGCAGACGGCCGGCCTGTCTTCCGGCGCCTGGTGCGGTTATGGCGTCATGCCGACCTTGCCGGTCGACCAACGCACGGAAGAAGGCAATGCCCTGATCTTCGAGACGGCGCCGTTGACCGAAGCGGTCGAGATCCTCGGTTTTCCCGAATTCGAGGTCAAGCTCTCCTCCGACAAGCCGGTTGCGCTTCTGTCCGCCACGCTGTCGCAAGTGTTCCCTGAAGGTGCTGCCTCGCGCGTCAGCTACGGCATCCTCAATCTGAGCCATCGCAACGATGATCTGGACATCGCACCCATGGTGCCGGGCCGGGCGGAGACCGTCCGCATCAAGCTGCGCTGCTGCGGGCAGCGTTTCGAGGTTGGCGAGCGTATCCGGCTGGCACTGGCGACATCGCATTGGCCGATCGTCTTTCCGACCGCCGAGCAGGCGACGCTGTCGATCCATTGCGGCGATAGCCGGCTGATCCTGCCGGTGCGCGCGCCGCAGAAGCTGGACGACACGCTGGGGGCCTTCCTGGCTCCGGAAAGCGCCGCGCCGATGGAGCAGGAGGTTCTGACCAAAGGGGACGGCTTTCAGCGCTCGGTTTCGACAGACCAGGTCACTGGCGAGACCGTCTACCAAGTCGTCAATGATGGCGGCACGGTGCGGCATCCGCATACGGGAATCGTCCTTTCAGCGAAGCATGTCGACCGGTTCTCCATTCACCCCGACGACCCGACCTCGGCGGTCGGCACCTGCACCTGGGAAAAATCCTATGGCCGCGGCGACTGGCAGGCGCGCCTTTCAGTGACGGCGACGGTGCGCGCGCTGCGCGACGTCTGGCGGATCGAGACCCACATCACTGCCCATGACGGAGACGAGCGGATCGTCGACCGCAGCGAGGTCAAGGAGTATCGGCGCGATCTCAACTGAGCGGCGGCGATTGGACTGGGCAATCAGGCCATCGATTTCGGCAAGGCGAAGGCCAGCGCATCGACGGCCAGCCGCACCTTCAGCGGCAGATGCGGTGTCTGCAGCCAAAGCGCGTGGCAGTCGTAGAGATATCGCGGCTGGTCCGGCAACAGCGCCATCAGCGCGCCGGCCTGAATGCGGTCGCGTACCAGCCACCAGGGCAGCCAGGCCAGCCCCATGCCGTCGGCGGCCGCGTCAGCGATGGCATCGAGATCGTCGAGCCGCAGCCGTCCGGTTGGCGTGATCTCGAGCGTGGGTTGCCCCTCGCGCACAAACAACCACGGCTGAATGACCTGGCCGAGCCGGCGGTAGACAGTCGCCTGATGGTCGGCGAGATCCTCGATCCGCTGCGGCTCGCCATGAATTCTGAGATAAGAGGGTGCCGCGCAGACGACCATGCCCTGACGCGCGACGCGACGCGCAATCACCCCCACCTTGTCGTCAAGAGCGCCGGTGCGGATTGCGAGATCGTAGCCGTCCTCGGCAAGATCCGCCAAGCGGTCGGTGAGCGACAGGTCGAGTTCCAGCATCGGATATTGATGGGCCAGCTTCCGCAACACGGGGGTCACGCAATGGCGCCCGAAATGCGCCGGCATGGTGACCCGCAGTTTTCCACGTGGCTCCGAAAACTGTTCGGCGGCGAGCGCATCGGCGGCTTCGGCCTCGGCCAGCACCACCCGACAGCGTTCATAGTAAGCGCGGCCGAAGTCGGTCAGGCTCTGCCGTCGCGTGGTCCGGTTGAGCAGCCGCACGCCCAGCCGCTCCTCAAGAAACCGGACATGCTTGCCGACCATCGGTCCGGAGAGATCAAGCGCGACCGCCGCGGCCGCGAACGAGCCGAGATCGACCGCCTTGACGAACACGGCCATGCTCTCAAGCCGATCCATATTCAGAACTCCTGGTTTCTACTGTTCTTCTCTTACAGCCATTTATCCCTGGCAAGACCGGCTGCATAGCTCATTCGGTTCAGCTGATTTGGAGTATCCGAATGACACGCGTAGTTCGCTTTCACCAGCATGGTGGCCCCGAGGTTCTGCGCATCGAGGATGTCGCGCTTTCCCCACCGGGTTCGGGCGAAGTTCAAATCCGGGTCAAGGCACTCGGCCTCAATCGCGCCGAAGCGCTGCTGCGCGCGGGTTCCTATATCGAGACGCCGACGCTCCCCTCGGGGCTTGGCCTTGAGGCAGCGGGCGTCATCGAGGCTATTGGCGACGGTGTGAGGGATTTCGCGCCGGGCGACAGCGTCAGTGTCATCCCGCCGCAATCGATGATCCGCTGGCCGGCCTATGGCGAGTTTGCCACCTACCCCGCCGGACTTGTCGTCAAGCATCCGCCGTCGCTCGACTGGCAGACGGCAGCGGCCGTCTGGATGCAGTATCTCACCGCCTATGGCGCGCTGATCGATATCGCCGGGCTGCACAGCGGAGACCACGTGGTGATCACCGCGGCCTCGAGCAGCGTCGGGCTTGCGGCAATCCAGATCGCCAACAGGGTCGGTGCAACAGCGATTGCGGTGACGCGGACATCGGCGAAGAGGCAGGCCCTGCTCGACGCCGGCGCGGCTGAAGTCGTCACCTTGGCCGAGGAGGATTTGGCGGCACGGCTGAATGAGATCGCAGGGCCTGAAGGCGTGCGCGTCGTGTTCGATGCGGTCGGCGGCCCGATCTTCGAGCCACTCACAGCGGCCATGTCGCGTGGCGGCATCCTCATCGAATATGGCGGTCTCAGCCGCGAGCCGACGCCATTCCCGCTGCCAGCGGTGCTGAGCAAGACGCTGACACTGCGCGGCTACCTCGTCCACGAGATCACCGGCAACCCTGTGAAACTCGAGGCCGCCAAGGCGTTTATCGTCGAAGGTCTGGAGGACGGGACGCTGAGGCCGATCATCGACAGGACCTTCGCGTTCGACCAAATCGTCGAGGCGCATCGCTATCTGGAATCGAACGAGCAGTTCGGCAAGATCGTAGTGACGATCTGAGATCGTAGTGACGATCTGAGATCGTGGTGACGATCTGAGATCGTGGTGACGATTTGAATCGTGGTGACTGCCTGAGCAACGGTGGCGAACAAATCATTCTTGCAGGGCAATATCGGCCTTGAAGCCGCGGCTTTGCATCCCTAACTGTTCGGTGCGGGCCGGGCCCCTCTGACTGTCGCTTTTGGCGATTGTGATGTCGGACCGCTTTAACGGGCCCGTTTCCATTCTTTCGGTCAAGCGGGCTCATTCCTTTCGGTTTGGAGCCCCGTATGACATCTACTTCCCTCCTCGGTATGGTTTGCCCCTCCTGCCGCGTCGCGCTCGTGATGAGCGAACGCCAGGGTATCGAAATCGACTACTGTCCGCAGTGCCGCGGCGTCTGGCTTGATCGAGGAGAACTCGACAAGATCATCGAGCGTTCCGGCAGGGAAGCGGCGCCCGCGCCGCAGCCACAGCCGGCAGCATTCTCCCAGCCACAACATGGCCAGAGCCGCGATGACGATTATTCCCGCTCGCACGGTCACCGCTATCCAAAGCGGAAGAAATCATTCTTCGAAGAGTTGTTCGACTGACCGCATGATGCCCGACATCCAGGCCGGCACTTGCTGAAACTTCCGAAACCACATCGACAAAGGTTCATCTCCGATGATTTCCCGCACCAGCCGATTTGCAGCCCTCTTTGCAGGACTGTTCCTTGCATTCTCCATGGTTGCGATGGACCATGCCGAGGCCCGTCGTGGCGGCAGTTTCGGCAGTCGTGGCATGCGTACGTTCCAATCGGCACCGCCGACCAGGACGGCCCCAGCACCGACCGCTCCGGTCGAGCGGTCGATGACGCCCAACACCGGTGTGAACAACGCGGCCCGGCAGCCGCAGGCCGGCCTGCAGAGGCCCGGCTTCATGAGCGGTTTCGGTGGAACGATGATGCGCGGCCTGTTGCTCGGCGGCCTGTTCGGCCTGCTTTTGGGTCAGGGCTTCGGCGGCCTGGCCGGCATGTTCGGTTTCCTGCTTCAGGCCTTGCTGATCGGTGGCGCGATCATGCTGGCCATCAGGTTCTTCCGCTCGCAATCCGCGCGCGGCCCCGCGCCGGCGCTCGCAGGTGCCGGCAATGCCCAGGCTTCGCGATTTGAGAACCGCTCAACGGCAGGGCAGCAGACTGCAGGCTCCTTCACAATTCCCGGTTTCGGCGGCGGTTCAGGTGGAGGCTCTCCGGCCGCCGCCTCCGAGGAGATCACGCTGGCCCAGACGGATCTCGACGCATTCCAGCAGCTGCTGACCGATGTCCAGGAAGCATTCGGGCGCGAAGACCATGCCGCTCTGCGCCGGGCGGTTACACCCGAAATGGTATCCTATCTGTCGGAAGAGTTGGCCGACAATGCCCAGAAAGGTCTCAGGAACGAGGTGACTGATATCACCTTGCTGCAGGCCGACATCGCGGAAAGCTGGCGCGAGGATGAGCGCGACTACGCCACGGCCGCCTTGCGCTACGAATCTCGTGACGTGACGCGCGAACGGGCCAGCGGCAAAATCGTCGCGGGCGACGATGATCATCCGACAGAGACGACCGAGCTGTGGACTTTCGTGCGTGAGAATGGATCGAACTGGAAGCTCTCGGCAATACAACAGGCTTGAGCCTCGGGCGATTTTTTCCGAGGCTTCGCAGTTGTGGGCGTTCAGCGCACGATCTTGACGCACATCGGCGTGCCGATCTCGATGGCGCGCCCGGTGTCGGTCAGTATGCCGCTGTCGGCGTCGCGGGCGAAGATCGAAATGCGGTCGCCATTCTGGTTGGCGGAAAACAGATGGCCGCCTGACGGCGTCAGCGCCAGGTTACGCGGGGTCGCGCCGCCGCAAGGGATATAGCTGACGAGGCTGAGCGACCCTGTCTGCTGGTCGACCGCCATGATGACGACGCTGTCATGGCCGCGGTTGGAGCCGTAGACAAAACGGCCATCCGGTGAGATCTGGATATCGGCGCAGTGGTTGCTGTCGCGTGCCTCGGCCGGCACCGCCGGCTTTGCGTCGATGATCGAGAGCTTGCCGGTGGCTTCGTCCAGCGTCATCGACACGATGGTCGAATCCAGTTCGTTCATGACGAAGACGAAGCGTCCGTTCGGATGCAGTGCGAGGTGGCGTGGACCGGCGCCGGATGGCAAAGCGGATTCGGTTAGCTTGGCCAGATTGCCCTCGCGCTCGATCCGGTAAGACACCAGCCGGTCGATGCCGAGGTCGGCGACGATGGCTGTTCCCCCGCCGATGGTTTCGGTGACGCTGTGCGCATGCGAGCGTTCCTGCCGCGCCACATTCGGGCCGCTGCCCTCATGCGAAACGCTGGCAAGCGGCGCCGACAAGGCGCCGTTCTCTTCGAAGCCATAGACAGCCACCGCACGATCCGGGCCGCCCTCGCCCATGCCGTAATTGGCGACCAGCAGTTTTGTCCCGTCGCGGGTGATGGTGTTGTGGGCGGCTATGCTGCCGAGCGACGGTTGCTTGTTCAGATAAATGAGCGTCCCCGAAGCTCGATCGAAGCTGTAAGCTGAGACGGTGCCCTCGCGCCAGGTGAACACTTCCGAGTTGGCGTAGATCCGCGAGCCGTCCGGTGTCACCGAGAGGAAGGTCGGATTGTCGACGTCGTTGGTCTCGGCCAGTTTTCGTGTTTCCAGCGTCGTCTCGTCAAAGCTGTAGACGCTGAGGCCGACGCCCCGAGCGCCCTGAAAATACGGCGCCTCGCGGTTCAGGCTGCCGACAAAGACCAGACAATTCTCGCGCATGATTTCCTCCCTACCCGCCTGCGCTTTGGCGCGCGGGAGCAGCCAAAATTTCGCCTGTTCACGCTTGCAACGCAACCCCATATGTGAAAATACTATTTACAAAAGAAGATTGACGGGAGGAGACGTCTTGTATTTCGACGCCTTGATGCGTTTTCCGATAGCTGTGACGTGCCCCATGCAGGTCTGGCGGTGCCGACCATGAACGATTTCGCACCTACCGTCGGCGTCGCCTCGACGCATCCCAAGAACATGCCCGGAGATCACGCCGCGCTGCCGGTGTGGAATGCCGAGAACTGGTTCTACGAGGACTGGCCCGTCGGCCAGAAGATCCGCTCGTTGCGGCGCACAATGGCCGAAGGCGACAGCCATTTGTTCAACACGCTGGTGCTCGACATCCACCCCTATGTGCAGGACCAGATGTTTGCCGAGAACGAAGGCATTTTCGGCAAGCGGCTGATCGCCGGCGCCTTTGTCTTTTCGGCTGGCCTGGGGCTGGTCGCCACCAACTGCGTCAATGCCTTCTCCTATGGCTACGACAAGCTCCGCTTCATAAAACCCGTCTTCATTGGCGACACGATCTATTCGATCCGCTCCAACCTCGACAAGAAGCCCCGCTACAAGGAAATGGGGCTGATCCGCGCCAGCTATGAGGTGTTCAAGGGCGAAGGCGAGTTGGTTCTCTATTGCGAGCATCTGCAGACGGTGAAGTACCGCAACCCGGCCGACTTCGTCGGCAAGACGGAGAAATAGCATGCCGGCAGCAGCCGAATTGCCGCTCGCCGGTCTCGTCGTCGTCGACATGAGCCAGTTCCTGTCCGGGCCCTATTGCTCACTCAGGCTGCTCGATCTCGGCGCCCGCGTCATCAAGATCGAGCGTCCGGATGGCGGCGACCTGTCGCGCCGGCTCTATCTCAGCGACACCGAGATCGGCGGCGATTCCACCATCTTCCATGCCATCAACCGGGCCAAGGAAAGTCTTGCCATCGACCTCAAGAACGAGGCCGATCTCGAGGCGTTGCGCGGCCTTCTGGCCAAGGCCGATGTGCTGATCCAGAATTTCCGGCCGGGCGTCATCGAGCGGCTCGGCTTGGACTACGAGGCGGTCCGCAAGATCAATCCGCGGCTGGTCTATGCCTCGATCAGCGGCTATGGCGAAGACGGACCATGGGTCAAGAGACCCGGCCAAGACCTGCTGGCGCAGGCGCGCTCCGGCGTGATGTGGCTGAACGGCGATGAGGACCAAGGGCCGGTGCCGTTCGGTCTTGCCATCGGCGACATGCTGGCCGGTGCCGCCTGCGCGCAGGGCATTCTGGCCGCACTCGTGCGGCGCGGCATCACCGGCCAGGGCAGCCATATCGAAACCAGTCTCCTGGAAGCGCTGGTCGATTTCCAGTTCGAGGTGCTGACGACGCATCTCAATGACGGCCGCCGGCTGCCCAGGCGCTCCAGCTTCCGCAGCGCGCATGCCTATCTGTCGGCGCCTTACGGTGTTTACCCGGCCAAGGACGGATACCTCGCCATCGCCATGACGCCGATTCCCAAGCTGGCCGATCTCCTGTCGCTCAGCGAACTCGCACCCTATCGCGACAAGCCTGCGTCGTGGTTCACCGCGCGCGACGACATCAAGGCGATCATCGCACAGCGGATCGCCACCAAGACGATCGACGAGTGGCTTGATATCCTCGAGCCGGCCGACATCTGGTGCGCCAAAGTGCTGACCTGGCCGGAGATGCTGGCGAGCGAAGGGTTCCATTCCCTCGGCATGCTGCAGACTGTGACGCGCGAGGACGATGTCTCGATCCTCACCACCAGTTCGCCGCTCCGGGTCGATGGCATAAGAGCCAAGGCCGATCGGGCGGCGCCCCGCATCGGCGAGCACAGTGCCGCCATCCGCGCGGAGTTCGGCCTGTGAGTTCGCCCAAGCTCAAAGGCATGACCTGGAGCCATCCGCGTGGCTATGATCCGATGGTCGCCTGCTCGGCGCTGTGGCAGCAGAAGACCGGTATTGCCATCGAATGGGACAAGCGCTCGCTGCAGGACTTCGAATCCTTCCCGGTCGAAGAACTGGCGCGCGCCTATGACCTCATCGTCATCGACCATCCGCATGTCGGCCAGATCACGGCCGAAGGCTGCCTGGAGCCGCTGGATGTCGCCGGACGCGAGGCGGAACGCACGGCCCTTGCCTCGGGCAGCATCGGCCAGTCCTATCCGAGCTACAACTGGCAAGGACGGCAATGGGCTTTCCCGATCGATGCGGCAACGCAGGTCCAGGCATGGCGTCCGGATGCGATCGGTGCGCCACCGGCGCGCTGGAGCGAGGTGCTCGATCTCGCCCGGCAAGGCCGCGTGCTGCTGCCGCTGCGGCCGCCTCACGTGTTGATGGTGTTCTACACGCTTGCCGGCAATCTCGGGCATGCCTGCACGACCGATCCATCCGACGATCTGATCGATGTGGAGATCGGTAGCCAAGTCTTCGAGGCAATGCGCGAGATCGCAGCGCTGGTCGATCCCGCGTGTTTCGAGATGGACCCGATTGCCGTCTCCGAACGTATGGCGGAGGCCGGTTCCAGGTTCGTCTGCGCGCCACTGATCTATGGTTACGTTTCCTATGCGACGGCTGGCTTTCGGGCGAACCGGCTGGCCTTTGCCGATGTTCCGGTCATCGGTTCCGGCGGCCCGGTCGGTTCGGCGCTTGGCGGCACCGGCATAGCCGTATCAGCCTTTTCCAAAGCCAGGGATGCCGCGATCGACTTCGCCTATTGGGTCGCGAGCGGCGATGTCCAGCGTGGCGCCTATGCCGCCGCCGGCGGCCAGCCCGGCCATGCAGCGGCCTGGGAGGACCAGGCTGTCAATGAAGCGACCGGCGACTTCTATCGGGATACGCGCGCGACGCTGGAGGGTGCATGGGTGCGGCCGCGCCACGACGGCTACATGACTTTCCAGCAAGCAGCATCCGAACGCATCCTTTCCGGCATGACCTCCCGGCATCAAGCCCGACAGGTTGTTGCCGATCTCAATCGCCTGTTTCGGGAGAGTTCCCCGGTGCAGGTG
>NZ_RZQE01000260.1:0-8251 GCF_004022955.1 Mesorhizobium sp. M7A.F.Ca.US.002.01.1.1
GTCGCGGCATGGTGCCGCCTTGCGTTCGGGGGCGCTGACGCTTGGCTTCAATCTGTCGGCGCAGACGCTGAGCGATCCGCAGCTTTGGGACTTCGTCGACAGCGTCATAGAAGAAACCGGGGCGCCGCATTCGGGCATCGGCTTCGAGATCACCGAAACCGCCGCCGTCACCAATTTCGATGCCGCCGAACAGTTCGTGCGCAAGGCGCGCGAGCGGCGCTGCCGGGTCGGCCTCGATGATTTCGGAGCCGGCATGAGCTCGTTCGAATATCTCCGGCGGTTCCCCGTCGACACGATCAAGATCGACGGTTCCTTCATCGAGCACATCACGCAAAGCCGCTTCGACCGCGAGATCGTGCTGGCCATCACCAGCATTGCCCGTAGCCTCGGTTGCGACGTGGTCGGTGAGAAGATCGAACGGCAGGACACGCTGGCCATGTTGAGCGACATGGGGGTCGCCTTCGGCCAGGGATTTTTGCTGCACCGGCCGGAGCCGCTCGAGCGAATTGTCGCGCGCGCAACCAAGGGAGCGACGGCCCGCAAGGCATCGTGATCCGGGTGCGGCGAGTTTCAGGCCAGGCCGGACTGGCCTGAAACTCGACACTTTCTATCCGGTTCGCCGCGCCGTCGATTGCGGGAACTCCAGCACTCCAGCCTCGGGTCGCCTGTGCTGCGCCTCCGTCACCGCTTCGATCAACAGATCGAGCGCGTCACAGGCGGCACGGCTCGTCTCGTCATTGCCTTGCAGATAATGATAGGCGCGTTCGAGGTGGATGCGGGCGGCTGAAAAATCGCTGGTCAATGGTCCCTCCATGATCCCGCCCTAAAAAGAGCTTGCCGGAGACGAGGGAACGCCGGGTAAATATCCACAAGCGGCTTTTATTCAAATGCCGCCGAATGTTGTGAGCAGGCGCGCGGCGTTGAAGCTGCCGATCTCCCCTACGAGGGGGAGATTGGCAGTTTCAACGCCGCACAGCTACACTGCGGCCCCTTGCGCAAGGTGACATCGATGATCGTCCAGGCCTGCATCAACGGCGCGCGTCCGCGCGATTTCCACCCGAAGCTGCCGCTGACCGCCGAGGCAATGGCCAGCGATGCGGCAGCCTGCGTCGCCGCTGGAGCGGCCGAACTGCATATCCATCCGCGCGGCACCGACGGACGCGAAAGCCTGGCAGCCGTCGACGCCACGGTGCTGGCGGTGCGCCGGACCTGCCCGGGAACACTGGTTGGCGTGTCGACCGGCGCCTGGATCGAGAACGACGTCGAGCGGACCCGCGCGGCGATCGCCGGCTGGCGAGACCTGCCTGACTATGCTTCGGTCAACCTGTCCGAACCGGATGCGCCCGCCGTGATGGAGTTGCTGCGCCAGCGTGGTGTAGGCATCGAGACGGGGCTTGCCGTCGTCGCCGATGCCGAGCGCTTCGTAGCGCTTCCCGGCCACAACCAGGTGCTGCGCAATCTGATCGAGATCGACATCCCCGATCTGTCCGCTGCACTCGATGAAGCGCATGGCATCGCCGCCGTACTCGAGCGCGCCGGGGTACGGCAGCCGATCCTGCTGCATGGCGTCGACACGACTGTCTGGCCCCTCGTCGAGCTTGCGCATCGCCAGCGCTGGTCGACACGGGTCGGTCTGGAAGACGGCAAGACGCTCGCCGATGGCAGGACGGCCAAGGACAATGCGGAAATCGTCGCTGCCGCCGTGGCGATCTTTCGCGGTGCGCCCGTCGTTGCCTCATAGGCAAGCGGCTTGACGTCTCCGTGCGTGCGAAGGTCTCACGACAAAGGTCGTCGCTCTCCAGCATCCAGCAACCATTGCCGCACGGCTTGCGTCGGCTCGGGATGGCGCTGTTTTCTCGGCATCACGACATAAAAATCCTGCGTGCCGCGCATTTCGCCGCTGACGGGCTGAACCAGACGGCCGGCGGCGAGGTCGGCGGCGACGAGAAAGCGGCTGGCCAGCGCAATGCCCTGGCCGGCCACCGCCGCGTCGATGGCGAGGCCGGTCTGGTTGAAGCGCATGCGTTTGAGTTCGGTCGTCATCTTCAGGCCGACCGCCTTTTCCGTGAATTCCGGCCACAGATTGTGGGCATCGTGCAGCAGTACGTGGTGCTGGATTTCGGAGGCCGCGATCTCGATCGCGCCGGCCGGCAGCAGGGCCGGGCTGCACACGGCGACGATCTGCTGGGGAAACAGCAGGTCGACGACCAGCCCGGCGCCGAAGGGTGGGCGGCCCTGCCTGACCGCGATGTCGACGCCATCGGCCTGGAAGCTCGACAGGCTTTCGCTGGCCAGTACGCGCAGGTCGACCAGCGGGTGGTGCGCGACGAAGTCGTGCAGTCTCGGGATAAGCCATTTGGTGGCGAAACTCGGCGTCACGCTGATCGTCAGCCGCGCCGGCTCGGGACGAAGCAGCAGCGTCGCCTCCGAGATCAGGTCGAAGGCGCGGCGGATGTTGGGGACATAGGCGCGGCCCTCATCGGTCAGCGCCAGGCCGCGCGGCAGCCGCTCGAACAGCTTCGTGCCGAGATCGGCCTCCAGCCCGCGAATGTGCTGGGCGACCGCCCCTTGCGTGACGTTGAGCTCTTCGGCCGCGATGCGGAAGTTGAGATGACGCGCCGAGGCTTCGAAGGCGCGCAGCGCATTCAACGGCGGCAAGCTGAGGAAGGTTTCGGGCATGCAGTAGTTTTTCTACAGGTTGATTTCAGGCATTCTGGTTCGAACCGACGGGGAAAACCAGCTATATCGACGCTCAACTCCCGAAAACACCGCTTGCGGTGCCCGCAAACCCTGAGAGGAAAATCCGATGAGTGTAGAAAAAGTAGCTGTGGTGGTGGCCGGCGGCAGCGGCATGGGGGCGGCGGCGGCCAAGCGGCTGGCGGCGGACGGCTTCAAGATTGCCATTCTTTCCTCTTCGGGCAAGGGCGAGGCGCTGGCCAAGGAGCTTGGCGGGCTCGGCGTCACCGGCTCCAACCAGTCGAACGACGATCTGCACCGCCTCGTCGACCTGACGCTGGAGCGCTATGGCCGCATCGACGTGCTGGTCAACAGCGGCGGCCACGGGCCGCGTGCGCCGATCCTCGAGATCACCGACGAGCAATGGCACACCGGCATGGACGTCTACCTCCTCAACGTCATCCGGCCGGTGCGCATCGTGGCGCCCCAGATGGTCAAGCAGAAGGGTGGGGCCATCATCAACATCTCGACGGCCTGGGTGGTCGAGCCGAGCCCGATGTTCCCGACGTCCGCCGTGTTCCGAGCCGGCGTTGCCGCCTACACCAAGATCTTCGCCAACACCTATGCCGCCGACAATGTGCGCATGAACAATGTGCTGCCCGGCTGGATCGACAGCCTGCCGGCCACCGAAGAACGCCGCGACTCGGTGCCGATGCAGCGCTACGGGACTTCGGAAGAGGTCGCCGCGACCATCGCCTTCCTGGCGTCGGAGGGCGCCGGCTACATCACCGGCCAGAACATCCGGGTCGACGGCGGCATTATACGCGCTATTTGAGGGCGTCGGCCGGGAGGGGATTCCGGCATCTCACCCCAAGGAGCAAATAATGCGGCTTTTGATACTCGGCACCGGCTGGATGGCGCAGGAACATGCCCGGCGCTTCAGCGCCATCGAGGGCGTCGACATTGTCGGCGCAGTCGATGTCGATCCGGCGCGGGTTGGCGAGTTCGCCGACAGCTTTGACATTCCCAACCGCTTTACCGCGCTGGAGGAGGCGCTGGCATGGGGCGAGTTCGACGCGGTGGCCAATGTCACGCCCGACCGCATCCACCACCCGACCACCATGGCGCTGATCGCCGCCGGCAAGCCGGTGCTGTGCGAAAAGCCGCTGGCCGAAAACTTCGGCAAGGCGACCGAGATGGCCGATGCCGCCGAGGCTGCCGGCATCGTCAACATGGTGAACCTCACCTATCGCAATGTGGCCGCGCTGCAGAAAGCGCGCCAGATGGTGCAAGCGGGCGAGATCGGCACCGTCAGGCATGTCGAGGCGTCCTATCTGCAGAGCTGGCTGGTGTCGAAATTCTGGGGCGACTGGCGCACCGATCCGAAATGGCTGTGGCGGCTGTCGCGCGGCCACGGTTCCAATGGCGTGCTCGGCGATGTCGGCATCCACATCCTCGATTTCGCCAGCTATGGCGCAGCCGTCGACATCGACCATGTATTCTGCCGGCTGCGCGCCTTCGACAAGGCGCCCGGCAACCGCATCGGCGACTACGGACTCGACGCCAATGACAGCTTCGCCATGACGCTGGATTTTTCCAACGGCGCCTTCGGCGTGGTGCATGCCAGCCGCTGGGCAACAGGCCATCTCAACGAACTGCGTCTGCGCATCTATGGCGAGAAGGGCGGCATCGAAGTGGTGCACAATCTCGACGGTTCGACGCTCAAGGCATGCGTGGGGGAGAATGTCGAGAACGCCATATGGGAAGAGCGCGACCCCGGCACGGTGGAGACCAACTACCAGCGTTTCACTGACGCGGTGCGCACGGGCGTGCAGGCCGAACCGTCCTTCCGCCATGCGGCCGAATTGCAGAAGGTGCTGGATCTGGCCGTGGTGTCGGACGAGAAGCGGGCGGAGCTGAGAGCGAACGCGGAAACGCGGTGAGGGCTCGCACCTCGCGCCCATACCGCAGTAGCTGGAAGGGGCCGAGTTCTGTCAGACTCCCCTCTGCCCTGCCGGCCATCTCCCTCGCAAGGGGGGAGATCGGCAGCTTCAATTGCTGCTCCTGGTAAGTCATCAGTGCCCGCCTCCTGATCCGTGTCAGGTGGCTTCAGGGGCCGGTCACGAGCGAAAAAACCAGTTTCTGCAAATTCCCGCCATTGCCGAATTCGATACGGTCGAAGTCGCGGCTTGCCTGCACCCGCGCCTTCGAGATCGCGTCGAGCCGCTTGACCACCTCGGCCCTGGTCTTGCTGCATTCGGGATCGTCGGCGACGGTCAGGCCGTCCGTCGCGGCTTGGATGTCGTGGACCATCTGGACCATGCTGGCGCCATGCACCTTCTCATGGGCGGCGACGCCGGCGATGAAGGTGTCCCAGTTCTTCTGGACGGCCGGCGGCAGGGAGCGGGAGGGTTTCGGCAAAGTGTAGGTGACGATCAGCTTCGGCCGCCCGGCCGTCAGCACGCAGTCCTTGCCGCTGGGCTTGTAATCCCTTAGCCCCCAGGTCAGCTTGAAATTGGTGTAGGCGATGGCGCGGGCAATGCCGAGCTTTGGCCCTTTCTCGCCGATCGAGCGGTAGAGTTCGGCGCCGGACTGGCCCGAGATCGCGTAGGGCTCGATCTTCTCGACCGGCTTCCACTCGGCATGAGCGGTGAGCGGCAAGGCCAGCAGGGCGGCAAAGGACAGACACAGGCGAATGCAGGCTCTCAATCCAACTCTCCGCGAAACAGGACCGGCTGCCGCAAGGGGCAATGCCATCGGATCGCTTTTTCCTATATGCTGGCGACGGGCGCTGCAAATGCCCTGAAGGCAGTCAATTGGGGGAGCCATGAGAGTTGCACATCTCGTCGTCGCCGGTGCGGTAGCGGTCCTGCAGGCCGCGCAACCGGCGTTTGCCGCGTCGTGCGGCGGCTGGAGCGCCAGGATGGAGGAAGACGAGGGCGGCAGCGTGCTGACGGCCTCGGTCTGCGGCGGGCCGAAAGGCGATGCGTATCTGATGCTGACCTGTTTCGACACGCCGGTGCTGAGCTACGATCTCGGCGCCAACGGCCAGCAATTGGAGCCTGGCATCAGCGGTTCGTTCGCGTTCAAGGCCGACGGCAAGACGGTAACTAAGGCGCTGCAGCTGGAGGCCATGTACAACTACTTCGTGGTCAACCTGGCGAAAGCCGATCCGCTGCTCGACCTGTTGCGCGGCAAGGGCGATGTGTCGGTCAGTTCAGCCAAATATGGCGAGATCAGCTTTCCGCTGAAGGGTTCAAGCGCGGCCATCGGCAAGGTGCTGGCGCAGTGCGGCAAGGCCCAGCCCGCCGATGGGGATTGAGGACTTCGTCATCCGAGGGCCTCCGAGACGGAGCTGCGCTCCTGCTTCGCCCTAGGATTGTTTGAGCAGGATCAGGTAGTTTGGCGGCCGGGACTGCGGCCCATCACCCCACCCAGTCGTACCGTCGCGGCCATCAGTTCCTCGTCCGAAAACCCGGAAAAACCCAGCACCAGGCCTTGCCGGGACGCCCCGCCGATGAACATCGAGGACAAGGCCCTGGCGCCGACACCTGCCGCCTTCGCCGCCTCGACGATCGCCGTGTCCGGCCCGGCGTGCTTCAGCGTCGCCATCAAGTGCAGCCCCTGTTCGGGCACGGTTACTTCGAGGGCATCGCCGCAATGCGTCTCGAGGCCGGCGACCAGCACGTCGCGCGCGGCTTGCACCCGGCGGCGCACGCGCCTGAGATGCGCGGCGAAATGGCCCTCGTTCAACAGGTCGGTCAGCGCGCCTTCGGCCAACGTCGAGGGGAAGCGGTCGGAGCGCGCCCTGACCGCCATGACGGCATCGAGCAGCGCTTCGGGCACCACGACATAGCCGATGCGCAGGCCGGGGAAGAGGATTTTCGAGAAGGTGCCGAGATAGGCGACACGGCCCGAGCCGTCCATGCCCTGCAGCGAGGTCAGCGGCGGGCCGGCATAGCGGAACTCGCTGTCGTAGTCGTCCTCGATGATCCAGGCATCGTTGCGCCGCGCCCAGTCGAGCAAAGCGAGACGGCGGCGCATCGTCATCGTCACGCCGAGCGGATATTGATGCGAGGGCGTGACATAGGCCGCGCGCGCCTTGGAGCACAGGCTTTCGCCGATCTCGGGATCGAGCCCTTCCGCGTCGACGGGTACGCCAAAAACCCTGGCCCCGCTGCCGGCCAGCACGGCGTGCGCCATGGGATAGCAGGGGTTTTCGATCCAGACGGCATCGCCGGGACGAAGTGCTGCACGCACCAGGAGATCGAGCCCCTGCTGTGTGCCCGACGTCAGCACGATCTGGCCGGCGTCGCAGCGCACGCCGCGTGCGGTCCTGAGATAGGTGGCAATTGCCGTGCGCAGCGGCAGGCCGCCGCGCGGATCGCCATAGCGGAAATGCTCCGATCCGGGGCGGGTGAGGTGGCGCGACAGAAGGATGCGAAACATATCAAGCGTGCGCGGATCGGAGACCGCAACGCCAAGGCCGCAAGGTAGCGACGCCGCGACCTCGATCTCCGCTGGACGCGGCTTGATCAGCGTCAGCGGCAGATGCGGCACATCAGGCGCGACGAAGGTGCCGGCGCCGACCTTGGCGACCGCAAACCCCTCCGAGATCAGCATTTCGAAACAGGTAACCGCCGCCGAACGCGACAGGCCGAAGCGCTGTGCGAGATCCCGGGTGGTCGGCAGTTTCGCCCCGGCGGCCAGCGCGCCGGTCTCGATCAGCCGCCTGAGCGCCGCATAGAGCTCGCGGCTGCGCGGGCCGTCGCCCGGCAGGACCGGGATCAGCGCCGACCAATCCGGAAAATTGGTCTGGTTTTTCTTCATGGGATTGGTTCTTTTATCGACCAATGTCATGGCGCATGGTTGGCAGACGACAACCAAGGATGCAAGCCGTGAACGACACGCCAGCCAGTTTTCCGACCACCAGCCGCAACCGCGTCAAGCGCCTGCACGAGCGCGGCAGCTACGACCATGCGGCAGTCTTCGCGGTGCTGGATGCCGGGCTGCTGTGCCATGTCGCCTATACGTTCGACGGCCAGCCCTATTGCACGCCGACCATCCACTGGCGCGAGGACGACATGCTGTACTGGCACGGCTCGTCGGCCAGCCGCATGCTGCGCAATCTGCGCGGCGGCACGCCGGCCTGTCTCACGGTGTCGCATCTCGACGGGCTGGTGCTGGCGCGCTCGGGCTTCAACCATTCGGCCAACTATCGCTCGGCGATGTGTTTCGGCACGGCGCGAATCGTCGACGAGCCGCAGGAGAAACTGAAGGCGCTGGCCGGCGTCGTCGACCGTTTCTATCCCGGCCGGAGCGAGACCCTGAGGCCGATCTCGGCGCAGGAGGCCAAGGCGACGACGGTGATCGGCATGCGTATTGAAGAGGCATCGGCGAAGGTGCGCGCCAAGGGCGTCGGCGACGACGAGGAGGATTACGGGCATCCGGTTTGGGCCGGCGTCATCCCGGTGCGGATGGTGGTCGGCGCCGCCGAGCCGTGTCCGAGGCTGATGCCTGACATGGAGCGGCCACGGAACCTGGCTGGATATGCCGAGGGCGCGCGGCTCGATGA
>NZ_RZQE01000261.1:0-8246 GCF_004022955.1 Mesorhizobium sp. M7A.F.Ca.US.002.01.1.1
CAATGGCACCTTCGCCCGCTTCAAGGGCTCGATCCGCATCGACAACAGCGATGTCGGGCGCTCAGCTGTCAATTTCACCATTTTTCCCGAAAGCGTCGGCACCGGCCAGGGCCGTATCGATGCCTTCCTGCGCTCCGACGCGGTGTTTGATGCCGCCAACAGCCCGGAAATCCAGTTCCGCTCTACCAGCGTGACCCGAACCAGCGACACCACGGCTCTCGTCAGCGGCCGGCTGACGGCGCGCGGCAAGACGTTCCCGGAAAAATTCACGGCCGAGCTCGGCGGTCTCAAGGCCGGCATGATCAAATTCCATGTCACCGGCAAGGTGCTGAGGTCGCGCTACGGCATGGATGTCGGCACGCCGATCTATTCCAACATCGTCGACTTCGACATGACGCTGACCGGCAAAAGGGGCTGACCTCGTCATTGGCTTTTCCGGCGATTTCGGGCAAACCTCGTCGCCTGTAATCGTGATGGAGATGCCTGATGTTCCGATGGGGTGTGTTGTCGACGGCCAAGATCGGCCGCGAGCATTTGTTGCCGGCGATGGTCGAGGCGGAGAATAGCGTGCTGTCGGCGATCGCCAGCCGCGATCTGTCGAAGGCCAAGGCGCTGGCCGATCGCTTCGGTGCGCGCCATGCCTTCGGCTCCTATGAGGAACTGCTTGCCTCCAACGAGGTCGACGGCGTCTACATCCCGCTGCCGACCTCGCAGCATGTCGAGTGGGCGGCCAAGGCCATCGAAGCCGGCAAGCATGTGCTGGTCGAAAAGCCGCTGGCGCTCGACGCCAAGGACATCCTGCCGCTGATCAAGCTGCGCGACCAGAAAAGGGTGCTGGTCTGCGAAGCCTTCATGGTCATCTACCACCCGCAATGGATCAAGGTGCGCGAGCTCATCGCCAGCGGCGCCATCGGCCGGCTGCGCCATGTGCAGGGCGCGTTCTCCTACTACAACGTCGACCCCAGCAACATGCGCAACCAGCTCGACCTCGGCGGCGGCGCGCTGCCCGACATCGGCGTTTACCCGACCGTGTCGACGCGCTTTTCCACCAGCAAGGAGCCGCTGCGCGTGCAGGCGACGATCGAGCGCGACAAGACATTCGGCACCGACATCTACTCCTCGATCCGTGCCGATTTCGGTGACTTCGAGCTGTCGTTCTATCTGTCGACTCAGATGGCGGCGCGCCAGGTGATGGTGTTCCACGGCGAGAAGGGTTTCATCGAGTTGTTCTCGCCTTTCAATGCCGGGCTCTACGACCACCACCGCGTCGAACTGCACAACCAGAACCACACCGAGGCGCAGGTTTTTCGCTTTCCCGGCACGCAGCAGTACCGGCTGGAGGTCGAGACCTTCGCGCGCGCGGCACAGGGCGGCAAGGAGCGCGTCTTCACGCTGGAGGAATCGGTGCTCAATCAGAAAGTCATCGACGCCATCTTCCGCGCCGGCGGCAAAGAAGGCTGGGAGACCGTCTGAATTCCTTGCATTGAAATAGCCGGCTAATTCTGGGAGGAAAAATGGCTGACGATGCGGACGTGATCATTGTCGGCGCCGGCCTTGCAGGGCTGGTTGCCGCCGCCGAGCTCGCCGAGGCCGGCAAGAAAATCATCATCGTCGACCAGGAGCCGGAGCAGTCGCTCGGCGGCCAGGCATTCTGGTCGTTCGGCGGCCTTTTCCTCGTCGATTCGCCCGAGCAGCGGCGCATGCGCATCCGCGATTCGCATGACCTGGCGCTGGAAGACTGGCTGGGCACCGCGGCTTTCGATCGGCCCGAGGATTTCTGGCCGCGCAAATGGGCGGAAGCCTATGTCGGCTTTGCCGCCGGCGAAAAACGCTCCTGGCTGATACAGCGCGGCCTGAAATTCTTTCCCGTGGTCGGCTGGGCCGAGCGTGGCGGCGGCAATGCCATCGGCCACGGCAATTCGGTGCCGCGCTTCCACATCACCTGGGGCACGGGCCCCGGCGTTCTCGAACCCTTCGTACAGCGCGTGCGCGAGGCGCAGAAGCGCGGACTGATCAGTTTCAAATTCCGCCATCGGGTCGATGAATTGACCCGCACGGGTGCGACTGTCGACGGGGTGCGCGGCGACATCCTGCAACCGAGTACCGCCGAGCGCGGCCACAAGAGTTCGCGCGAAATATCAGGAGATTTCGAGCTTCGCGCGCAAGCCGTGATCGTCGCTTCCGGCGGCATCGGCGCCAACCATCAGCTTGTGCGGGAAAACTGGCCGCAGCGGCTGGGCGCGGCGCCCAAGCGCATGATCACCGGCGTGCCCGACCACGTCGACGGCCGCATGCTGGCGATCACGGAACAGGCCGGCGGTTCGATCATCAACCGCGACCGCATGTGGCACTATGTCGAGGGCATCAAGAACTGGGCGCCGATCTGGACCGACCATGCGATACGCATCCTGCCCGGCCCATCATCGCTGTGGCTCGATGCGCGCGGCAAGCGCCTGCCGGTGCCGCTCTATCCCGGCTTCGACACTCTGGGCACGCTCTCCCACATCATGAGCACCGGCTTCGACTATTCCTGGTTCATCCTGACCAAGAAGATCATCCAGAAGGAGTTCGCGCTGTCGGGCTCCGAGCAGAACCCCGATCTGACCGGCAAGAGCTGGCGCCAGGTGCTCGGCCGCGCCACATCGGGCATTCCGGGCCCCGTCAAGGCGTTCATGGAAAAGGGCGAGGACTTCATCGTCGAGGCCGATTTGCCGGCGCTGGTCGCGCGCATGAACGCGCTGGCCGGCGGCGAGGCGCTGCTTGAGGTGGCTCAAGTCGAGCGCGAGATCCGCGCCCGCGATAGGCAGCTCGACAACCCTTTCTCCAAGGATATGCAGATCACCGCTCTGCGTGGCGCCCGCGCCTATCTCGGCGACCGGCTGATCCGCACGGCCAAGCCGCACAAGATGCTCGATCCGGCAAATGGCCCGCTGATCGCGGTGCGGCTCAACATCTTGACCCGCAAGACGCTGGGCGGCCTGCAGACCGATCTCGACAGCCGCGTGCTGGGGGCAGATGGGCAGCCGGTCGCCGGGCTCTATGCCGTCGGCGAAGCCGCCGGTTTCGGCGGCGGCGGCGTGCATGGCTATGCGGCGCTCGAAGGCACCTTCCTCGGCGGCTGCATCTTTTCCGGCCGCAGCGCCGGCCGGGCAGCGGCTGCCTCGGTGGCGTGAAGGGGCGCCACTTGGTCCTCAGAGTTTGGCCGCGATCACCAGCGCCAGCCGCCCCGTCCAAGCGCGGTCACCGCATCGACGATCCGGGTGAAGCTGGTGCGGGCGCGGCCAACCGTGTGCCGGGCTCTGAGATAGCCGTGAACCAATCCCGGCTCCTCGAACCACGTCGCGTGGCCACCTGCCGTGATGATCAGGTCGCGATAGGTCTCGCCATCCGATGACAGCGGGTCGCATTCGGCGGTGATCAGCACTGTCGGCGGCAAGTTGGAGAAATCGGTGTCGGCAAGCGGGGCCAGCGTCGCATCGCCGCTACGGTTTTGCCCTCCAGTGCGAATGTGCTTGTAGAATTCGAGATCGCGCACGGTCAGCATCGGCGCTTCGGCGTGCTTGACATAGGAGCCTTTCGAGCGGTCTCCGCCGAGGCCGGGATAGATCAGCACCTGGCCGACCGGCCTTTTCGAATGGCCGCGCGTGGCGTGACTGACGGCGGCGCAGAGATTGCCGCCGGCGCTGTCGCCGCAGAGCACGATAGGATGATCGCGATTGGCGGCGGCCCATTCGAAGGCGCTCATGGCATCGTCGAAGGCGGCTGGATGCAAATGTTCCGGCGCCAGCCGGTAATCTACGGAGACCACCTCATAGCCTGTGCGCGAGCACAGCTCCGCGCAAACATCGTCATGGCTGTCCAGCCCACCAAGGATGAAGCCGCCGCCGTGGACATAGAGCACCGTCACGCCTGCCTGGAGTGGGCTTCGGTAGATACGGATCGGGATATCGTGCGTCGGCGTTGCAATGGCGGAGGTTTCGACAGCGACGCCCTCGGGATAGCCGGCAAAGAATTCCCGGCACATGCGGTCGTAGATCTCGCGCTGCTGCGCGATCGTGTAGCCGATCGTATCGGGCGGATAGTAGGAATTGGTGCGCTCGATGAAGGCCCAGGTCTCGGCATCGATGAGGGTTTTGTCGGTCATGGGTGCTGGAAAGGCGGCCAAGGCTGAGCCTGGGCGCCCCCTTCTGTCCTGCCGGACATCTCCCCCTCAAGGGGGGAGATCGGATGTTGCGAAGGCTTTCGCCAACCTTCGGCGTCGCAAGAAGAGTGCAGAAATCGAAGCTGCCAATCTCCCCCCTTGAGGGGGAGATGTCCGGCAGGACAGAGGGGGGTGAGCGCCGTCATTTCGGCAACAATCCTTACTTCCCCTTCCACACCGGCTCACGCTTCTCCGCAAAAGCCCGAAAACCCTCCATATTGTCCTCGGAGCCATAGAGCGCATCGACCGTCGGCAATTGCCGGCGGGTCACCTTGTTCATGGCGTCCTGGAAGGTCAGCGCCTCGGCCACGCGCGCCGTCTCCTTGATCGCGGCAAACACCAGCGGTGGGCCGCCTGCGAGCAGCCGGGCGATCTCCCAGACGCGATCTTCCAGCTTTTCCTTGGGCAGCACTTCGTTGACCAAGCCCCAGCGATGCGCTTCAGCGACATCCATCCAGCGGCCGGTGAGCAGAAGGTCCATGGCGACATGGTAGGGGATGCGCTTCGGCAGCTTGATCGTCGCCGCGTCGGCCAGCGTGCCGGCTCGGATCTCGGGCAGCGCGAAGGAGGAATGATCGGAGGCGTAGATGAGGTCGCAGGACAGCGCCAGCTCGAAGCCGCCGCCGACCGCCATGCCGTTGACGCACGCGATGATCGGCTTGTTGAGGTCGCGCAGCTCCTGCAGGCCGGCAAAGCCGCCGACGCCATAGTCGCCGTCGACCGCATCGCCGCCGGCAGCTGCTTTGAGGTCCCAGCCCGCGCAGAAGAACTTGTCGCCAGCGGTCTTGACGATGGCGACGCGCAATTCCGGATCGTCTCGGAACGCCTTGAAGGTCTCGCCCATCAGCCGCGAGGTCTTCAGGTCGATGGCGTTGGCCTTGGGCCGGTCGAGGGTGACTTCGAGGATGGTGCCCTCGCGGCGGGTCGAAATGACGTCAGACATTCTTGTTCTCTCCCAGCACCAGCAGCGCGTCGGCGATCCAGGCGCCCTTGCCCTCTGCACAGACGATCAGCGGGTTGATGTCGAGTTCTTCGATCTCACCGGCATTCTGCTGCACGAAGGCGGCAATGCCAGAGATAGCATCGATGGCAGCCGCGACATCGGCCTTAGGCCGGCCGCGATAGCCTTCGAGCAACGGGAACAGTTTCAGGCCGCGCAGCGCCGCCTCGATATCGTCGAGGGTCGCCGGCAGCATCAGCGTGACGCTGTCGCGCAACAGCTCGACCAGCACGCCACCAGTGCCGAGCGTCATCACCGCGCCGAACATCGGATCGCGGGTGAAGCCGACGATGAGTTCGGCAACACCGTCGCGCACCATGCGCTCGACATAGAGCCCGGTGCCGAGCGGCAACAGGTCATGCGCTGCGGTGCTGACGGATTCGGCATCCCTGAGATTGAGCCTGACAGCGCCAACTTCGGATTTGTGGGTGACGCCGAGCGCCTTCAACGCGACGGGAAAACCGAGCGCCATGGACGAAATCACCGCCTCGACGGCATTGGCGGCGCGCTCGCCCTTCGGCACCGGCAGGCCGGCTTTGATCAGCCGTGACTTCGCCTCGGCTTCGTCGGGCGTGACGTGGTCGCCCCCGGGGGCACCGGAGGCCGACGTGTCGATCGGCTGCGCCTGCGGTTCAGCCCAAGCCCAGCCGATGAAGGCTGCTGCGCCGGCTGCATCCATCGCTTCCGAAATGCCGAACAACGGCACCATGCCGCGCGCCATCAGTTCGGCAGTGTATTCCTCCGGCAGGTTCTCCGGCAGCGAGGAGACGATCGCACCATGCGCCTTGTTGGTCTTGAGCGCCGATTCGAAAGCGCGCAACGTCGCCCACCAGTCGGTGACCGAGCAGCGGTCGGGTCGCGGAAAATCGAGCACCAGCATGTTGAGGTCGAAACCGCCCGACACCATGGCGGTGAAGGTGGCGGTCATCGCCGGCTCGTTGTTCCAGATGAAGGTGTGATAGTCCAAGGGATTGGCGACCGCGACCAGCGGCCCGAGCGTCGATTTGACATGGGCGCGGTGGCTGTCGGTCAGCACAGGGAAATTGACCCAGCGGCCTTCGGCGCTGTCGGCCATGACGGAGGCCTCGCCGCCGGAGCAGCTCATCGACGACAGCCTATAGCCGGGCAAAGGTCCGGTGATGTGCAGCAGCTTCAGCGCCTCGATGAAGGCGGGGATTGAATCGACACGCGCAATGCCGAGCCGCCGCAGGAACGCACCCGAGGCCGCGTCCGAGCCGGCGAGCGACGCGGTATGCGAGACAGTCGCTTGCCTGGCCTGTTCGGAACGGCCGACCTTCATGGCGATGATCGGCTTCTTCAGCTCGCGGGCTCGTGCCGCCAGCCGTTCGAAGCCGGCTACCGAATCGAAGGCTTCGATGTGCAGGCCGAGCGACGTGACCCGCTCATCCTCGATCAGGCCGAGCGCCATTTCGGACAGGCCGGTCTGCGCCTGGTTGCCGGCGGTCATCAGGAAGGCGATCGGCAGGCCGCGCTTCTGCATGGTCATGTTGATGGCGATGTTGGAGGACTGGGTGATGATGGCGACGCCCTTGCCGCCCTCGGCCAGTCTTATGCCGCCATGCTGGTCGGGCCACAGCAGCGCGCCGTCGGCATAATTGATCAGGCCGTAGCAATTCGGCCCGATGATCGGCATCTGGCCGGCCGCCGCGACCAGCTCGGCCTGCAGCCGCTCGCCATCATCGTCATAGGCCTCGGTTTCGAGGAAGCCGGCGGCAAAGCAGACGGCGCCGCCGGCGCCGCGTTCGGCCAGCGCCTTGATCACCTCGATGGTCAAATGCCGGTTGACGCCGACAAAGGCAGCATCCGGCGCGCCGGGCAGGTCAGCCACCGAACGATAGGCCTTGCGACCGGCAACCTCGTCCTTGGTCGGATGCACCGGCCAGATCTCGCCGGCAAAACCCATCTTGATCGATTGCGCGACGACGGCTGCGGCCTGCGCGCCGCCGAAGACGGCGATCGATTTAGGCCGCAGGAGACGCTCCAGTTTATGCATATGTTATGCCCCGAACGGGCGCAGCAGCGCCCTTGAAATGATGTGGCGCTGGATCTCGGATGTGCCTTCCCAGATGCGCTCGACGCGCGCGTCGCGCCAGATGCGCTCCAGCGGCAGATCGTCCATCAGCCCCATGCCGCCATGGATCTGGATCGCTTCATCGGCGACGTATGCGAGCATTTCGGTGGCTTTCAGCTTGGCCATGGCCATGTCCTGGTCGGTGACGGTGCCCTGATCGTACTTCCAGCCGGCTTCGAACACCATCAGGTCGGCGGCCTTCAATTCGGTCGCCATGTCGGCAAGCTTGAACGATACGCCCTGGAACTTGCCGATCTGCTGGCCGAACTGCTGGCGCTGCGCGGCGTATTCGACGGCATGGCCAAGCGCACGCTCGGCGCGGCCGAGGCAGGTGGCGCCGACCTGCAGCCGGGTGGCGCCGAGCCAGGAATTGGCGACGTCGAACCCCTTGTGGACTTCGCCCAACACTTGGGCTCCGGGTAGCCGGCAATCGTCGAATTCGAGGATGGCGTTGGTGTAGCCGCGATGCGAGACGTTGCGGTAACCGTCACGGACGGTGAAGCCTTTGGTGCCCTTGTCGACGAAGAAGGCGGTGATCTTCTTGCGTTTGCCGCGCGGCGAATCCTCTTCGCCTGAGGCCATGAAAACGATGGCGAAGTCGGCGAGGTCGGCGTGGGAGATAAAATGCTTGGTGCCGTTCAGCACCCAGTCGTCGCCGTCCTGAACGGCGGTTGCCTTCATGCCGCGCAAATCGGAGCCGGCGCCCGGCTCGGTCATGGCCAGGCAGTCCCATTTCTCGCCACGGATGCAGGGGAACAGATATTTCTCGCGCTGTTCGGGTGTGCCGGCCAGGAGGATGTTGGAGGGACGCGCCACGCAGGTCCAGTGCAGCGCGTAATTGGCCCGGCCGAGTTCCTTCTCGTAGAGCAGCCAGGTCACCGTATCGAGGCCGGCACCGCCGACATCGGCCGGCATGTTGGCGGCATAGAGCCCGGCCTCGATCGCCTTTACCT
>NZ_RZQE01000262.1:0-8224 GCF_004022955.1 Mesorhizobium sp. M7A.F.Ca.US.002.01.1.1
CCATCAGGCAGCGGGCCATGCGCGCCTATCGCGACGTACCGGTCGTTCCAGCACAGCTCGGCCGCCATGCTGGGCTCGTCGGCGCCGCCAGCCTTGTGCTGTTCGACGACGAGGGCACTTTGGCAGCCCGCATGCCTGTCGGCCCAAGCACATATCCGGACACACCACTGAGCAAGATCGGCACCGTCTGACGTGCGACTGCATGACAAAGGCCGGAGGCAGCATGCCTCCGGCCTTTTACGCATAAGCCACACGTGGTTACTCGGCGGGGACGACATCCGCCGGCAGGCTGTCGTCAGCCGTGCCCGCCAGCGCCCTCGCCAGCTTGGCCTCGTCGAGTTCGCCTTCCCAGCGCGCCACCACCAGCGTGGCGACGGCATTGCCAACGAAGTTGGTCAGCGCCCGGCATTCCGACATGAAGCGGTCGACGCCGAGGATCAGCGCCATACCGGCGACCGGCACCGCCGGAACCACCGACAGCGTGGCGGCAAGGGTGATGAAGCCCGCTCCGGTGATGCCGGCGGCACCCTTGGACGAGAGCATGGCCACCAGCAGCAGCAGGATCTGGTCACCCATCGACAGGTGGATGTTGGTCGCCTGTGCGATGAACAGCGCCGCCAAGGTCATGTAGATGTTGGTGCCGTCGAGGTTGAAGGAATAGCCGGTCGGGATGACCAGGCCGACCACCGAGCGCTTGGCGCCGGCCTTCTCCATCTTTTCCATCAGCGAGGGCAGGGCGGCCTCCGACGAGGAGGTGCCCAGCACCAAAAGCAGCTCTTCCTTGATGTAGCGGATCAGCGACAGGATGGAGAAGCCGTTGTAGCGGCAGACCGCACCCAGCACGATGAACACGAACAGGAACGACGTCACGTAGAAGGTGCCGACCAGCATGGCGAGATTGATGACCGCGCCGATGCCGTATTTGCCGATGGTGAATGCCATGGCGCCGAAGGCACCGATGGGGGCGGCCTTCATCAGCACGCTGACCAGCTTGAAGATCGGCGTCGTCAGTGCCTGCAGGAAGTTGAGCACGGGCATGCCCTTGTCGCCGACCAGCGCCAGCGCGATGCCGAACAGCACCGAGAAGAACAGCACCTGCAGGATGTCGCCGTCGGCGAAGGCGCCGACGATGGTCGACGGGATGATGTTCATCAGGAACCCGGTGACCGACTGATCGTGCGCCTTGGCGGCGTAGGTGTTGACGGTCGAGGCGTCGAGCGTCGCCGGGTCGATGTTGAAGCCGGCGCCCGGCTGCACGACATTGGCGACGACAAGGCCGATGATCAGCGCCAACGTCGAAAAGGTGAGGAAATAGAGCATCGCCTTGCCGGCAACACGCCCGACCTTCTGCAGGTCGCTCATGCCGGCAATGCCCGTTGCCACGGTCAGGAAGATGACCGGGGCGATGATCATCTTGACCAGCTTGATGAAGGCGTCGCCGAGCGGCTTCATGCTCTCGCCGACCGACGGATAGAAATGGCCGAGCAGGATGCCGACGGTGATCGCGACGAGCACCTGCACGTAGAGTTGGGCATAGAAAGGTTTGCGCTGCGCGGCAAGCGCGCCTGATTGGTCTGCGATGTGCATCGAACTCTCCCTGGCCGGATGGGCGAAAACGGATCGCCTGCGTGACTTCTCCCATCGCGGCGCTCCGGTCGCACGCCGCTGAAAGCAGTTTTGCAAGCGTCGTGCCAGATCGGGGAAAGGCCGGAATCGCGGATTTCCGCCTTTGTCAGAGGTCGCGCGGACAATACTTGTGCGGATTTCCGCACAAGTGGCGTTTGCCTGGGCGGATTTTCGCATTACACTGACCGGAAAGCCGCGAAGAAAAGGGAGAGGGCAGACGCCGCAGGCAGGCACCGATAGCGAATCCCAAGGGTTTGCCGGCCGTGAGTTGCTGCGCGAGGCGGTGGCCCGGCTGCGCGATGGCCGCTGGCTTGCCGTGGTCGCAGCCCTTGCCGTCCTGGCTGGCGCGATCGCCATCGCCGGGCGCATCGCCTCCGGCCAGGCGGCCGACAATCTGCGCGACACAGCACTTGCCGCTCTGCCGCTGGCGGCGGGAACGCTGACCGGCGAAATCGAAAAGCAGCGCCTGGTTCCCTTGGTGCTGGCCCGCGACGATGCTGTGCGGGGCGCGCTGCGCCGGGCCGGGAAGATGCAAGAAGCGGCCCTCAACGACAAGCTCAAGGCGATTGCCGGCGATGCCTCGGCCTCCGCCATCTATGTCATCGATACGGCAGGCATCGCCATATCAGCCAGCAATGCCGGCGAACCGACCAGCTTTGTCGGCATCGACTATAATTTCCGGCACTATTTTCAGGAGGCGATGGCGAAAGGTGCTGCCAGCCAATATGGCCTCGGCACGATCAGCGGACGGCCGGGACTCTACCTTTCGAGCCGCGTCGACGATAACGGCAAGCCGCTTGGCGTTGCGGTGTTGAAGGTCGAGCTCGACGGCGTCGAGGCAAATTGGCGTTCCAGCGGTTTCCTTGTCTTTGTCACCGATGAACGAGGCGTCGTGCTGGCCACCAGCCAGCCCGACTGGCGGTTTCGTGCGCTGGCACCACTGTCGGCCGAGGACGTGGCCGCCGCCCATGAGCAACTGCAATTGGCCGATGCTGCCTTCGAGCCGCTGCCGTTCAGACGCGGCGCCGGCGATGGCCTGGCGACGATCGACAACGCCGGAAAACCACGCCAGTTCGTCGAGGTGGTGCAGGATTTGCCCGGTGCAGTCCCAGGCTGGCGTCTGTGGCTGCTGACGCCCGCCGACGCTGCTCTCTCCTCGGCCGCCAATACGGCGCGCCTGACCACGCTCCTGGGCTTGCTGCTTCTAGGCCTGCTTGCCTACGTGCTGACCCGGCGCCGGCGAACGCGCAGGCTAAGGCAGGAAGCGCTGGCGCGCATGAATGTCGAACTGGAAAGCCGGGTCAGCACGCGAACGGCCGAGCTGACGCGCTCCAACACCGCACTTGCCGGCGAAATCGCCGAGCGCGAGAATGCCGAAGCCAAGGTCCGCCGATTGCGCGACGATCTCGCCCAGGCCAACCGGCTTTCCATCCTCGGCCAGATCGCCGCCGGCGTGGCGCATGAGATCAACCAGCCGGTCGCCGCCATCCGCACCTATGCCGAGAATGCAGGTCGTTTTCTGGACAGCGGCAAGACCGGATCGGCCAGCGGCAATCTGACATCGATCGTTTCGATGACCGAACGCATCGGCGCGATCACCGGCACCTTGCGCACTTTCGCCCGCCGGCCGGGCGTCGCCGCTTCGCCGCTGCCGGTGCGCGAGGCGATCGACGGCGCGCTGTCGCTGCTGTCAGGCCGCATACGCGATTCCGGCGTCACCATCGTCAGGCCGCGCGGCAATGCCTCGCCGGTGGTCATGGCGAGCCGCATCCGGCTGGAGCAGATCCTGGTCAATCTTTTGCAAAATGCATTGGACGCGATGAAGGACCAGCCCGATCCCCGCATCGAGATCGAACTTGCCGAGCGCGACGACAGGGTGCTGATTTCGGTGCGCGACAATGGACCCGGCCTTGGTCCGGAGGCGGCTGGCAATCTGTTCATGCCGTTCCAGACCACCAAGGAGAAGGGGCTTGGCCTGGGGCTGGTGATCTCGCAGGAGATCGCCCAGGAATTGGGCGGCACGCTGCGGCTCGATCCCGGCAATGGCAGCGGCGCATCCTTCACCATCGATTTGAGGCGAATTGAATGACAGACGGATCAGGGCTGGTCGCGCTCGTCGACGACGATGCGGACCTCCTTCACGCCACCACGCAATTGCTCGAGCTTGCCGGCTTCACGGTGGTCGCACTCGACGCCGCCGAGGCAGCACTTGCCGTCGTCGACAGGAATTTCGAGGGCGTCGTCGTCAGCGATATCCGCATGCCGGGCATGAATGGTCTGCAGCTGTTCGATCGCATCAAGGCGATCGATCCGGATATACCCGTGATCCTGGTCACCGGGCATGGCGACGTCGATCTCGCGGTGGCCGCGCTCAAGGACGGCGTCTACGATTTCATCCCGAAACCCTATGCCGGCGATCGCCTTGTCGAGGCGCTGAAACGGGCGAGTGAGAAGCGGCGGCTGGTGATGGAGAACCGGCGGCTGCGCGAAGCCGCGGCAGTGGCTGCCGACGGCCTGCCGCTGATCGGCGAGGCGCCTGCCATCAAACGGTTGCGCGAGACCTTGCGCCAGATCGCCGACATGGATGTCGATGTGCTGGTGGAAGGAGAAACGGGAACCGGCAAGGAAGTGGTGGCGGACCTCCTGCACCGATGGGGGCGGCGGCGCGCAAAACCCTTCGTCGCGCTGAATTGCGGCGCTCTGCCGGAGACGGTCATAGAGAGCGAGTTGTTCGGCCACGAGGCGGGCGCGTTCACCGGCGCGCAGCGGCGGCGGATTGGCAGCATCGAGCATTCCAGCGGCGGCACGCTGTTTCTCGACGAGATCGAATCCATGCCGCCTGCGCTCCAGGGCAAGCTGCTGCGGGTGCTCGAAACGCGCAGCCTCACGCCGCTTGGCTCGAACGAGATCCGGCGCATCGATCTCAGGGTCGTCGCGGCGACCAAAGTCGATCTCGGGCGGCCGGACCAGCGCGGCGATTTTCGCGAGGATCTGTATTTTCGCCTCAACGTGGTGACGCTGCGCATTCCGCCGCTACGTGAACGCCGCGGCGATATCCCGATGCTGTTCGGGCATTTCCTCGGCAAGGCGGCCGAACGGTTTGGCCGGCCTGTCGCCAAGGTGAATGCAGCCGTCAGCGATCATCTCCAGTCGCATGACTGGCCGGGCAATGTGCGCGAGCTCGCCCATTTCGCCGATCGCGTCGCGCTCGGTCTCGGCCCGGACGAGGAGACGAAAACGGTTCGCGCGCATTCGCCGGAGCCTGCGGCAGCATTGCCCGAACGGGTCGGCCACTATGAGGCGCAACTGATCCGCGATGCGCTGCGCGACCATGGCGGCGACGTGCGCGGCGCCATCGACGCGCTCGGCGTGCCGCGTAAGACCTTTTATGACAAGCTCAAGCGCTACGGCATTGCCGCGTCCGAATTTCGCAATGGCGGCGATGCCGATACGCAACCCATCTCGGAAAAGCGATGAACACGACACTGGAAACGACGGCAAATCCCTCGCCGCAAGACCTCACTTTTCTCAGCGAAAGGCTGACGGCGTTCAACGACGGCGATGTCGGCGCGTCCGAAAGGCATGCGCTTGCGTTGTTCGTGCGCGACGACGCCGACGCGGTCGTCGCCGGCATTTCCGGCTACACCGCCTGGGGATGGCTTTATGTGCAATGGCTCTGGGTGGATGAGCGGCTGCGTGGCCAGCGCATGGCCGGCAAGATGCTGGACGCGGCCGAACATGAAGCGGTGGCGCGCGGCTGTCAAAACGCCTGGATCGACACCTTCAATCCGAATGCCGCCAAGGTCTATCAGCGCCAGGGTTATCAGCCCTTTGGAACACTTGCCGACTTCCCCGTCGGCCGCAGCCGCATCTTCCTGCAGAAGAAACTGGCTTAACCGGCGAGTTTTCCGCCCTGCATCGGCCGCGGTGCGCCGGTCGTGCTCGGAAAACTGATCGGCAGCCCGCGCAGCACGCGAACCGCGAGGAAGGCAAAGCATTCCGCCTCCACCGCGTCGCCGCTCCAGCCCAGGCTCTCGGCCTGCACCACCTCGACGCCGGCGCGGCTGGCCAGCATCGCCATCATGGTCGGATTATGGCGACCTCCGCCGCTGACCACCAGCTTTTTAGGCCGGCTTGGTAAGAGGTCGAGTGCCTTGCCGACGGCGCCGGCGGTGAACGCGGTGAGCAAGGCTGCACCATCCTCTGCATTCAGGCCGTCCGCCATCGCGGCACCGAAGTCGAAACGATCCAGCGATTTCGGGTAGGCTTTGCTCAGATAAGGGTGCTGCAGCAGCTTGGCGAGCCGGGCCTCGTCGACCGTTCCCGCCCGGCCAAGCGCGCCGTCGCGGTCCATCTCGCCGAGCGCCTTCGACTTGATGAAATCGTTGAGCGGCGCGTTGGCGGGGCCGGTGTCGAAGGCGACGACATTGTCAGCGCCGTCCCACCAGGTGATGTTGGCGACGCCGCCGAGGTTGAGTACGGCGACCTCGCCATTGGCACCGGCGCTGCGCATCAGCGCGGTGTGATAGACCGCGGCCAGCGGCGCGCCTTGCCCCCCGGCGCGCATGTCGGCCGAGCGGAAATCGTATGCGACCTTGGTGCCCAGTATGGCATGCATCAGCTCACCGTCGCCGAGCTGCCGGGTCTGGCCCAGCCGTCCAACCTGCGGCGCACGATGCAGAACGGTCTGGCCGTGAAAACCGACAATGCCGATATCGGCCATCGTCATGCCACAGCCTTCGACCAACTCCTTGACGGCCGCCGATTGCGCGCGTGTCAGGGCATCCTCCGCGGTGCGGAAGATCGCCGGCTCCGGCCCGACGAAATTCCACGCCCGCGCCTCCGTCAGCGTCTCTTCCAGCAGCGAGCGGATCGACGCGGGATAGGGCATCAGCCGATAGGTGCCGAAATCCTCGATCTGCTCGCCATCGGTCTTGATCAGCGCGACGTCGATGTTGCCGTCCAGCACCGTGCCGGTCATCAGGCCGACGGCCCAGATTGGTTCCATAGTCGTTTCCTCGTTGAGCATGATCTTTTCCGAAAACCGTTTCCCACTTTTCGGGACCATGCTCCAGTCCCCATCGATGAGATCACCGATAGCTTTGCGAAGCCTGACGATCCTACCGTCAAAATATCGGTCGGATGAATCCGGTTGGCGGGCAAGGTCCAAGCCTTGCCACTGTCGAAGTGGCGGTCTCGGTGCTGAAGACCGAACGGCCTTCGTAGCGCCACAGGCGATGCTGGACCGCGCAACGTCGGTTCTGCAGCCGTCTGGCTCAACAACCGCCGAGATGCCACCTCTTGCCTGTCAGCCCCGAAGGCGCGACCTTGCCTGATCTGGCGAACGCTTCCGCCGAAATCCGCAAGGAGTGAAAAATCATGGCATCCGATGTGGCCGTCATTGCAGGCGCCGGCGCTGGTCTGAGCGCCTCGCTTGCGCGCCTTCTCACCCGGGAAGGCTTTCGCGTGGTTCTGGCCGCCCGCAATGTCGAGAAGCTCAGCGCTCTGACCGACGAAACCGGTGCGCTGGCCGTCGAGACGGATGTTGCCGACGTCGCGTCCGTCGCCAGCCTGTTCGACACCGCAGACAAGGCCGGCCCGCTGGCGCTTGCAGTGTTCAACGCCAGCGCGCGCACCCGCGGACCGATCGCCGAGCTCGATGCCGAAGCGGTCAAACAGGCATTGCTGGTCGGCGCCTATGGCGGCTTCCTGGTCGGCCAGCAGGCGGCGCGCCGGCTGCTTGCGCGGGGTTCCGGATCGATCCTGTTCACCGGGGCCACCGCCAGCGTGAAGGGATTTCCCGGCTCAGCCGGCTTCGCCATGCCGAAATTCGGCCTGCGCGGCCTGGCGCAGTCCATGGCCCGCGAGCTCGCTCCGCAGAACATCCACGTCGCCCACTTCATCATCGACGGCCAGATCGAGCCGCCCGGACAGGTGGCCGATCCCGGCCGGCCGGACCGCCGTCTATCGCCGGACGCCATCGCCGAGGCCTATCTTACAACCCATCGCCAGCATCGCAGCGCCTGGAGCTCGGAGCTTGAGCTGCGGCCCTGGGCAGAGACGTTTTGACAGTGCAGCTGATCGCCTAGGGGCCAACTGATCGCCTGGCGGGAAGTAACGCGAGCCTTCCGCCACTCCTTTTACATTAGGCGATACTAATATTTTGTGGCTCTGAGCTGCTTATCCGATACATAAAAAAGCCCAGTGTAATATATACGTTTGTTTAACGTCGGTTGTGCATCTTGCTGGCTTTCCCGGTCTAATTGAGAACGCGTATGCCGGTTACACGTCGTACACTGCTTGCGGCCGGGAGCGGCGGGTTGCTGATCTCGCAAGCCCGGGCGGCCAACACTCCAGGACAGCAGGCGGAGAACGCCCCAAAGCCGATCGCGAGCGGCGATGCCTTGCGCATCGCAATGCCGGCCTTCGCTTCCAATCCGTTCTTCCCGGCCGACGGATCGGGGGACAATGGCATAGACATGGAACTGGCCCACGGCATCGCCGCGGCGCTTGGCGTCGAGCCGGTGTTCGACCGATCCGCCGCAACGTTCGACGATATCGTCAGACAGGTCAGTTCCGGACAGGCCGACATGGCGAT
>NZ_RZQE01000263.1:0-8214 GCF_004022955.1 Mesorhizobium sp. M7A.F.Ca.US.002.01.1.1
AAGGGCGACGTTCCCGCCGCCGTCAAGGATTTCGACGAAGTCGCCGCCGACACGGCCATTCCCCAGAGCATTCGCGACATGGCGCGGCTGCGGGCAGCGCTGCTGCTCGTCGACCATGGCTCGTTCGCCGACGTGTCCAGCCGTGTCGAAGCGCTGACATCCGACACCAACACGCTGCGCCACACGGCGCGCGAGGCGCTCGGCCTTTCCGCCTGGAAGGAAGGCAAGACGCAGGATGCGCTGAAACTGTTCGACCAGATCGCCGCCGATGACGGCGCCCCGCGCAACACCCGCGAGCGCGCAACATTGATGTCCGAGCTGATCCGCGGGTCGGGCAGTGCGTCGTGACCTTCAAAGTCGCCATCATCGGCAGACCTAACGTCGGCAAATCGACTCTCTTCAATCGGCTGGTGGGAAGAAAGCTGGCGCTTGTCGACGACACGCCGGGCGTCACCCGCGATCGTCGCGTCCACGCCGCCAAGCTCTACGACCTGCATTTCGATGTCATCGACACCGCCGGCTTCGAGAACGCTGGTGCCTCGACCTTGCCCGGCCGCATGCGTGCGCAGACCGAGATCGCTATCCGCGAGGCCGACCTGATCTTCTTCACCATCGACGCCAAGTCCGGCCTTTTGCCTGACGACAGGACCTTCGCCGAGATCGTGCGCAAGTCCGGCAAGCCGGTCGTGCTGGTCGCCAACAAGGCCGAGGCGAAGGGCGCCCAGGGCGGTATGCTGGAAGCCTGGGAGCTCGGCCTTGGCGAGCCGATCCCGGTTTCGGCCGAGCATGGCCAGGGCATGCCCGATTTGCGCGACGCCGTGATCGGCGCGCTCGGCGAAGCGCGCGCCTTCGGCGAAGACGAAGATGGCGAAGACGAAGAGATCGCTGCCGGCGAGGTGCTGATCGGCGAGGATATCGCCGATCCGGATGCCGAGCACACCTATGACGACACCAAGCCGATGCGCATCGCCGTCGTCGGCCGTCCCAATGCCGGCAAGTCGACGCTGATCAACGCGCTGATCGGCGAAGAACGGCTGCTCACCGGACCGGAAGCCGGCATCACCCGTGATTCGATCTCGGTCGATTGGGATTGGCATGGCCGCCGCCTGAAGCTGTTCGATACGGCCGGCATGCGCCGCAAGGCCAGGATTCACGAAAAGCTCGAAGTGATGTCGGTGCAGGACGGCCTGCGCGCCATCCGCTTCGCCGAGATCGTCATCATCGTGCTCGACGCCACCATTCCCTTCGAGAAGCAGGATCTGCAGATCGCCGACCTGATCATCAGGGAAGGGCGGGCGCCGGTGATCGCCTTCAACAAATGGGACCTGATCGACCATCCCCAGGAGCTTCTGGCCGAACTGCGCGAGAAGACGGAACGGCTTCTTCCCCAGGCGCGCGGCCTGCAGGCCGTACCTGTCTCCGGCGAGACCGGGCGCGGCCTCGACAAGCTGATGGATGCCGTCATCAGGACCCACAAGGTATGGAACAGCCGCGTCTCGACCGGCAAGCTCAACCGCTGGCTGGAAGGCATCCTGGCACACCATCCGCCGCCTGCCGTGGCAGGGCGCCGGCTGAAGGTCAAATACGTCACCCAGGCCAAGACCCGGCCGCCGGGTTTCGTTGTCCAGTGCTCGCGGCCCGATGCGATGCCGCAATCCTATGTCCGCTATCTCTCCAACAGCCTGCGCGAAGCCTTCGATATGCCCGGCGTGCCGATCCGCATCGCGCTGCGCACGTCGGACAATCCGTTCGCCGGCAGGTCGAACAAGCGTAAATAAGCGGTCGGGCGCTGGATACCTGTTCCGGCTGTCTAAGCGACCTCCTTCAACCGCTCGTCCCGTGGCAGCGCCTGCAACGCCGCCTGCAGTAATATGTCGGCCAGCCGCGCTGCCACCGGATCCAGTTCAGCATCCTTCTGGTGCAGCACCAACGCCATTTTGGGCAATGCCGGCAGCCCGGCGATCTCCGGCGTCATCGCGCTGACGCTGGCCGGCAGGCCGATGTCGGTGCGGATTGTCAGCCCCAGCCCCGCCGCCACGGCTGCCCAGATGCCGCCAAGGCTCGGGCTGGAAAAGGCCATCCGCCACGACAGGCCGGCGCGGTCGAGCGTTTCGGTTGCCACCGTGCGCAGAAGGCATGGCGCTTCGAGCGCCACCAGCGGCAGCGGCTCACTGTTGCGCAGGCTGGTCTCGATACGCTTTGCCGGCCCGATCCAGCGCATCGGCACATCGGCGACATGCTGGCTGTAGGGCAGCGTTTCGCCGCAGTGCCAGGCGAGCGCGATATCGAGGCTGCCTGACAGGACCCTTTCGGCAAGGTCGTGGCTGCGTGCGATCCTGGCTTCGATCTTCACCTTGGGGTGCGCCCGGGCAAATCGGCCGAGCACGTCCGGCAGCACCGCCTCGCCGAAATCTTCCTGCAAGCCGAGCCGTACCCAGCCTTCCAGCTCGACACCGTGGATGGCGGATGCCGCCTCGTCGTTCAACTCGATTAGCCGGCGCGCATAGCCGAGCATGGTCTCGCCGGCCTCGGTCAAAGCGAGGCCCCGTCCTGATTTGCGGAAGATCGGCGTCGCCGCCTGTTCTTCCAGTTTCTTTAATTGCGCGCTGACCGCCGACGTCGACCGGCCAAGCCGGTCAGCGGCCTTGGCAAAGCTACCCAGCTCCATGCCGGTGACGAAACTGCGCAAGACGTCGAGGTCGAATGTCACGCGTCGCATGTTGGAAATCCCGATTTTCAGGATTGTAAGTTCAAAACTTCCTGATTTTCAGGATGAAATTATGGCGGTAGGGACAGATCGTCAAGGCCGGACCGCTGGCCAGCACGGGAAATGAAGTCATGTCCGCCATTGTCAATTGCACCGACCGGCAGCCGTCGGAACTTCTGGAAGATACCGGTTCCACCGGGAGGGTGTTCACGCCGGGCCATCGCTGGAAAGTCCTGGGCATCGGCGTTGCCGCCAATGCCGCCTTCTCGGCTACGTTCTCCGGCATCCCGGCGACGGCGGTCGTTCTTCGCCAGGGCTATCACCTAGGCAATGCCGAGCTCGGCCTGGCGCTCGGCCTTCTCGGGCTTGGGGTCGCGCTCAGCGAACTGCCCTGGGGTCTGCTCACCGATCGCTGGGGCGACCGCCGCGTGCTGTTGATCGGGCTCGGCGCGACGGCGGCGTGGCTCCTGGTCATGGCGATGCTGGTCGTGCCGACAAAGGCCGGTACTCCCGATGTCACGCTGCTCTCCGCGAGCCTATTCATCACCGGATTGCTCGGCGGCAGCGTCAACGGTTCGAGCGGCCGCGCCATCATGGGCTGGTTCCGGGAAAACGAGCGCGGCTTCGCCATGAGCATCAGGCAGACGGCGGTGCCGCTTGGCGGCGGCCTTGGCGCGCTCGTGCTGCCCTCGCTTGCGCTGGCTTTCGGCTTTGCCGCGGTGTTCGGGGTCCTGGCGGGTGCATCCGCTCTGTCTGCCCTGTTCGCCTGGCGCTGGCTGCACGAGCCGCCGACGGCAGGCGAGGGCCATCCCGCTTCGGCTGTGGCCGGACCGGCGCCGCTGCGCAATCGCGACGTCTGGCGTATCGCGACCGCCATCGGCCTGCTCTGCTTTCCGCAGGTGGCCGTGCTCACCTTCGCCTCCGTATTCCTGCACGACTTCGTTGGGTTGGGAACGGCGGCAATCAGTGCCAGCCTCGCCGCGGTGCAGATCGGCGCCATGGTCATGCGCATCTGGAGCGGCCGCTTCACCGACCGTTATGGCAACCGCCGCCAATTTCTTCGCCTGTGCAGCGCGTTCAGCGCCCTTGCCTTCGCCATGCTTTGGCTGCTGGTCCTGTTCGGCCCAACCATTCCGGGCGGCCAGCTCATCTGGTCGGCGGTTCTTCCGGTCGTGCTTATTGTCGCAGGCATCTCTGTCTCCGCCTGGCACGGCGTCGCCTACACCGAGCTTGCCACCCTTGCCGGCGCCGGCCATGTCGGAACCGCGCTCAGCCTTGCCAACACCTTTGTTTTCGTCGGCTTCTTCCTGGTGCCGGTGGCCATTCCGGGGCTCTTGCACCTCTGGTCCTGGTCCGGCGTCTGGCTGGCGGCCGCCATCTGCGCGCTGATCGCCCGGCCGATCTTCCTGCGTCCGGCCTGAATGGTCGGCCGCAAAATCGCCCGACTTCGCAACCACGACCTCGGGCCGACCGGGAAAACCCGATCGAATCCGTTAACGTCCCATCAAGGTTAATGCATCATTTTGCTCTCCAGTGGGGTCTGTAGCGTTCCTGGAGAGAGTTCCGTGCATCGACGTGTGTTGAAGCGGCTGGTTGCCGCCGCCGGTGAGAGAAAACGTGGCTTTTTGGGTCCGCTCGTCATCGGTTTCGGCATCTGGATCGGCTTTCCGACCGTCGCCGCCTATCAGGACATGACGAGCCTCGTTTCCGGCCTCGAAGCATCGAGCACGCGCTGGAATTCCTATGTCGAGAAATCCGTTGCCGGCTCGACCCATGCGGCTGAGATGCCCTTTGTCGATTCCGATGTCACCGGCTCCATTTCCGGATCGGGCGTCCATCTGGCCGGTGTCGGCAAGGTGTCGTTTCGCGGCAAGGGCGGCAAGGTCAGCGCCACACCCGATGAGGACCGCGTGGTGCGCGCCGAGAAGAAAGGGCGCATCGTCCAGATGTCTCCCGTCGCACCGCCAAAGAACTTCAACGCCGGCTCGATCTTCGAGCGCACGTCCTCCTTGCTGCGACCCAGCATGGACAGCGGCCTGAAAATGGCTTTCGCCAAGCCGCAGATCAAAGGCAAGGAAATCCAGATCGCCGCCGCATTCCATGTGCGCGAGGACAAGAAGCCGGATCCCGGCATGCCGGCCATGCTGGCGGCGCTGGTCAACAACGACCATCCGGATGTGCTGGCCACCGCCTATGCGCAATCCGAGCCGGACTATGCCAAGGCATCGCCCTTCGAGGCCCTGCTTCAGGACGAGCAGCCCAATGAGGGCCGCTTCATTCCGCCGATGGCCAAGGGCGATCATTCGTGGATCCAGAACCCGCTGCCGGCGAGTGTCTTCTCCAAGAAGGAGCAGGCATGCCTTGCCAACGGAATCTATTTCGAGGCGAGGAGCGAATCCGTGCGCGGCCAGGCCGCTGTCGCCCAGGTCATCCTCAACCGCGTCCGCAATCCGACCTATCCGAATTCGATCTGCGGCGTCGTCTACCAGAACGACAGCTGGTTCAACCGTTGCCAGTTCTCCTTCGCCTGCGACGGCAGGAAGAAGCGCATCGATAGCCCAGCCGCCTACAAGACCGCCCAGGAGATCGCCATGGCCGTCACCGCCGGCAAGATCTTCATTCCGGAAGTCGGATCGTCGACCCACTACTATGCCCAATATGTCCATCCCGGCTGGGCGCGCACGATGCAGAAGATGACCAAGATCGGCCTGCATATCTTCTATCGGACCTATGGCGGCGGCTGGAGCTGAGTGCGGAGCAGCCGCTGATCCTTGATGTGGCGCGCAGCCGATCAAAGAGCCATTGCGCGGGGGATTCGCGCCATGCATCCTCGTCATCCTGGCGGGCACGATGTCGCACCTTCGTAATTCATTGATTTCATTGCCTAAAATACATGGCAATGAACTTCCGCCCGTGGCTTGACGGGCGCAAACCCTCTAACTATGTTGCCGGCGACTTTAGAAGCGGACGGACGGTGACGGTCTGACCGGGCAGGGGGGTTGCGATGGCCGACAAGAATGGGCCAGACGGAACCGGAGAAACCGGCCGCGGCAATCAGCATGAACCCGACATCCGCGACGACGATCTTGAGCGCCGCCGCCGTGACCTTGAAGCTTCGCTTGCGACAAGGCGGCCGGGCCGGCTCGAGGGGAAAGACGACGCGAAAGCGGGCAGTGTGGCCGGTTATGGTCAGGCGCTCAAACTCTCCAGCGAGTTTATCGCCGGGGTGGTGGTGGGTGCCGGCATCGGCTGGGTCATCGACCGTTTGGCGGGGACATCGCCATGGGGTCTGATCGTGTTTCTGCTGCTTGGTTTTGGCGCCGGAGTGCTCAATGTGATGCGTTCCGCCGGCGTCGTGGCAGAATTTGGACAGGGCGATAAATCGCGCCGTGGCCAAGACGACAAGAAATGACCGCGCACCATGTGCGGTAATGGTAACGAGGCCGTACGCGGCATTGACGGGGTTTGAACGTGGCAGCTGACAAGGTCGATCCGATCCACCAGTTCCATATCAACAAGCTGATTCCGATCGACATCGGCAGCTATGACCTGTCTTTCACCAATTCGGCGCTGTTCATGGTCGCAACCGTGATCGTCGCGGCTGGATTCCTGTTTCTCACGACGTCGAGCCGCAGCCTGGTTCCCGGGCGGCTTCAGTCGGTCTCCGAGATGGCGTACGAGTTTGTCGGCAACATGTTGCGCGACGCCGCCGGCACGCAGGGCATGAAGTTCTTCCCTCTCGTGTTCTCGCTGTTCATGTTCGTGCTCGTCGCCAATCTGCTTGGCCTGTTCCCCTATTTCTTCACCGTCACCAGCCACATCATCGTCACCTTCGGCCTTGCCGTGCTGGTGATCGCAACCGTGGTCGTCTACGGCTTCATGAAGCATGGTCTTGGCTTCCTGAAACTGTTCGTGCCGCACGGCGTGCCGGTCTTCCTGCTGCCTCTCGTGGTGCTGATCGAAGTGATCTCCTTCGTGTCGCGCCCGGTCAGCCTCTCGGTTCGTCTGTTCGCCAACATGCTCGCCGGCCACATCACGCTGAAAGTGTTCTCCGGCTTCGTCGTCAGCCTGAGCGCGCTCGGCGCGGTTGGCGTCGCCGGCTCGATCCTGCCTCTGGCGATGGCGGTGGCGCTGACGGCACTGGAACTGCTGGTCGCCTTCCTGCAGGCCTACGTCTTTGCCGTGTTGACCTGCATGTATCTCAACGACGCCCTGCATCCAGGGCACTAGGTCCAAAAGTTTCCGGCCCAAAGATTTCCAACATTGGCGCCGGATGGAATCGCAACGGAATTTTAGATCCAAAGGAGTTGAACAAATGGACGCAGAAGCAGCAAAGTACATCGGCGCCGGCATCGCTTGCCTGGGCATGGGTGGCGCGGGCATTGGCCTCGGCAACATCTTCGGCAGCTACCTGGCGGGCGCACTGCGCAACCCTTCGGCCGCCGATGGCCAGTTCGGCCGTCTGATCTTCGGCTTTGCCGTGACCGAAGCTCTGGGCATCTTCTCGCTTCTCATCGCGCTTCTGGCCCTGTTCGGCTGAGCACTCGGGAAGATTGGACAGGCCGGCCGCGCAAGCGGCGGGCCTGAATTTCGGGGATAGTCCATGTTCGTGACATCTGCCTTTGCGCAAGAGTCCGCGCCATCAGCCGATACCAGCCACGCTGCGACGGAAGGCGACACGCATTCCGGCACCAGCGTGCCTGCTGAAGCGCATGGCACGTTTCCGCCATTCGATCCGGCGACGTTCCCGTCGCAGCTTCTGTGGCTGGCGATCACCTTCGGGCTGTTCTATCTCTTCCTGAAGCGGGTGGTGATGCCGCGCGTCGGCGGCATCATCGATGTCCGCAACGATCGCATCACGCAGGACCTCGACCAGGCGGCCAGGTTGAAGGGCGAGGCCGACGCCGCCGTTGCTGCCTACGAGCAGGAACTGGCGGAAGCCAAGACCAAGGCCAACGCCATCGGCCAGCAGGCCAACGACGCTGCCAAGGCCGAGGCCGACACCGCTCGCAAGAAGGTCGAGGCTGCGCTCGACGCGAAGCTTGGCGAAGCCGAAGCCCGCATTTCTTCCATCAAGGCCAATGCCATGAAGGAAGTCGGCAGCATCGCCGAGGACACCGCTTCGGCGATCGTCGAGGCTCTGGTTGGCGGCAAGGCCAGCAAGGCCGAGATCGCGGCCGCGGTCAAATCCGTGGCCCGGTGAGGAGCGCATCATGGATTACACATCTCTCGCGACACTCTGGGCCACGATAGCCCTGATCATCTTCCTCGGCGTTGCCGTCTACATCAAGGTGCCTGGCATGATCGCCAAGGCGCTCGACGCCCGTGCCGCCAGGATCAGCAATGAACTGGACGAAGCGCGCCGGCTGCGCGAGGAGGCCCAGCAGCTGCTCGGCCAGTACCAGCGCAAGCGCAAGGAAGCCGAGCAGGAGGCCGCCGACATCGTCGCTGCCGCCAAGCGCGAAGCCGACATGCTTGCCGCCGACGCGCATAAGAAGACCGAGGAC
>NZ_RZQE01000264.1:0-8202 GCF_004022955.1 Mesorhizobium sp. M7A.F.Ca.US.002.01.1.1
GCATCTTCCGCCCATGCCAGCAGCTACGCCGCCAGAGCGTCATCCGCAGCCTGCTTGATCAGCCATTCGATGTGATTTGACCACATCTGCAACACCTCGCGCTTCTCCTTGACGTTGCTATAGAGATCGTAGATTTCGCCAATGTCTCCGGTGCGGGCTCACAGCCCGTCCATATAGCCGCCAGTCTGCTGCCTTCGAGTGGCCCATGTTGGCCGCGGCCAGGAAGTGGCGACGATTGAAAGGACAAAATCAGTTGCCGAAACTCATCGCAGGTGACGGTCTGGTGGCAATTTGGGCACATCTTGTGTCTCGTCGCCAGTAAACACGGATGCCCGGCAGGAGCTGAGCTCGCTGCCGGCGGAAATCGTAGAGCGCCAGCGACGCATTCTGATCTTTCGTCAGGCAGTCGACCGCCTTGGCATACGCCTCGGCCTCCATCTCGATCGACCTGAACCGGTATCTTGTGCGCCATCCGGACGATCTGGGAAAGCTTGGCCGGGCCGGCGCCTTCCCAGGCGCACGGGAAGCGCGACGACCCATGTGGACCTTGGATTTCACTCCGCACTTACGCTGCTTTGGCCTTGTCAGCAGCCTGAGCATAAAGCGTGCTCAGCTTTCAGGCCGAGCACTCATCCATTGTTGACAGCACCTGTCGTCATTCAGGATCGCCCCATTCTCGCAGGCCGCTTGCAGCTTTCAGGCTGTTGTCAGCCAGGGCCGCCATAAAGGGTCTCGTTAAACAATTCAGGAGGCCGTTCCAATGAACAATCAGTTTGCGAGACTTTTTCGAGGACCAGGTATGCAGGCTTGTTTCAGGACAAAGAACTTTCTGGCGGCAACCACCGCGATGACGACGGTATTCCTGCCGGCTGTGTCTCTCGGGGTGGGTCTGGTAGCATTTCCAACTGGAGAAGCGTTGGCCGACGACCCGATTTCGATCCCGCTGGAGTATGTCGGGGAAGGCCATGACCGCCTGGGCATCTGGGCCAAGATCAACAATGGCAACGCGCAGCGATACGTATTCGACACGGGCTCGGACCAGCTCAACACGCAGATCGGGTCAGAGGTGACCGGGGTCCGCCCGATTGCCGACACGCCTTACGTATATACGTACGGGGACGGAACGTATGGTAATAAGCTTCAGAACGTGGAAATTGATAAATTTACATATGTCGATCCAGATCAAAAGATAACAATCGACGGGCCGTCTGTAAGCGATAAGAAATACCGGGCTGCTCGCATTCTCGATTTTGTCTATACCCATGCGTATTGCAAGGACAACAATCTTAAGTGCACGCCGGGATCCGTGACGGATGGACTTAAAGATATGTATGGTCAGGATCTCCAAGAACCTTATCACGCCGATAAGGAGCAGCGGGCGAAAATGACCGCTGGCAAGATGGCAGACGAAGGCGGCGATTTCGCAGGTACATTCGGGGCCGGCGATTTTCTTGGCAAGACAAGTGTCTGGGGCATGATGGGCAGTGTCACCAGGTCTGGCTACGTGGTCTCCGCCAATGTGAATCCGGATTCCGAGAGCGACCAAACGCCTGGCTGTTCCCCCTGCACGATTGTCAACCTCAATCCAAGCCTCCGGGCCCAATATACTAATGCCATGCCATGGGGAGAACCCGAGGAAAAAGATCAGGATTCTTATCAGAATTTTCCTGGCTCTGGCGCCAATGCCTCGACCGAATACGAAGGCAGCTACAATCTGCAGTACACGGTTAAGGATGGAGCCCCACCAATCACCGACCCCAACAAGACCGCGGTATTGCTCGACACCGGCACACCGGGCGGTGGCAGTCTGGAGATCAGTGATGCGATGCTGAAGCAATTTCAGGATGCGGGCGTCAAACTTAAAAATGTTCGGAGAAATGAGCAACGCGAGATCGTAAGCGCATCGGGCAACATCCCGAGCGTTACAATCGCAGGAACGGATGGCGATCCGGTAAGGCTGGACAATATCGACTTCACCTACACCAGCGGCACGACGGAACAACCCAATGACCAGACCAGTTTTGTTGCCGGTCTTGACTTCTTCAAAAACAGATCGGTCATTTTCGATCTGGAGAAGAAGTATACCGCTTATACGTCACATTTCGTCACTGCCAGCAACTTCTCTACCGATTCATCCGCACCCGAAGGGACCGGTCTGAGCAGGATCACGACGAGCATGGGGAATGAGGGCGGGTTCGGCATAGCGGGTGTCGTCTCCGGCTCCGGATCGCTGACGCTTGATACAAAGACGGTGGTCCGGATGACGAATGTCAACACCTACACCGGCGAGACGAATATTGCTCAGGATGCCTATCTCTCGCTTGCGGGGCTCGGCAACATCCAACGGTCAGCGAAAGTCGTTGCAGACGGCACGTTCGATATCTCCGAACATGGAAATGGCAGCGACTATTGGGGAATCTCCGACGCCTACAACGATGCCCGTATTCGTAGCCTGAGTGGCAGCGGAACGGTCGAACTGGGCAAGCGTACCCTGGTGCTAACGGATTCGAACGACACGTTCGCCGGCAGCATCAACGACCTCGACGTTGATAACAATAATATGGGCGGCAAACTATTCGTTGCCGGTGGCGTGCAAACGCTGAGCGGAAAGAACAATTTTTCCGGCATGACGACGGTCGGTTCCGGCGCGGGATTGCTGCTTGCCGATACAGGTGTGCTTTCCCATGATGCGACCACGTCCGGCTTTCTCGGGAATGACGGGCAGATCGGGGGCACGGCTATCGCAAACAGCGGCGGTGTCGTCGCAGGCGGCGGCACCTACGGTGCGGTCACCATTTCCGAGGGCGGCACGGTCGCTCCTGGCAGTGCGACCGATCCGAGCAGGATCGTCACCACACTGACTGTCACGGGCGATTTCGCGCAGCAGTCCGGATCGATCTATCAGGTCGACCTCGCAAGGTCGTCCGATCTCATCGATGTTGGCGGAGCAGCGGCGATCGACAGCGGCGCGCAGATCGAGCTGCTGCGGCAGGGAACGCTATCGGTCGATGCCCGATATACTCTGCTCTCCGCAGCAGGCGGCGTAAGCGGCACCTATGGCGGGCTGACGGGGGCTCTGGCGACAGACGCGACGCCCTTCGTCGATTTCCAGCTCGTCTACGATGCCAACAATGTCTATCTCGATATCAGCCGCACATCGACGGCGTTTGCCGATGTAGCCAGCACCTTCAATCAACGCTCGGTCGCCGCAGCGGCTCAGGCGCTTGGAAGCGGTAATCCGATCCAGGACAACATCCTGTTCCTGACGGCGCCGGAAGCCCGCAACGCTTTCGATATGCTATCAGGCGAGGTTCATGCTTCCATTCATAGCGGCCTCATCGAGGACAGTCATTCTGTACGCGATGCCGCGAGCGAACGGATCCGTGCGGCGTTCGACGGCGTCGGTGCCTCCAGCGTTCCGGTGATGACTTATGGGCTGGGTGGTCTGGAACTGGCCCCGGCAACGAGTGAGAATTTCGCCGTATGGGGCCGTGGCTTCGGCGCCTGGGGTCATCTCGACAGCGACGGCAATGCCGCCGGTCTCGATCACTCGACAGGCGGCTTTCTGGCTGGCGGTGACGCGGCTGTCGGCGAAAGCTGGCGGCTCGGCCTCATCAGCGGCTACAGCCATACCTCCTTGGAGGCGGACGATCGCGCGTCGTCGGGCTCGAGCGAGAATTACCATCTCGGTCTTTTTGCCGGCACGCAGAACGGCAATCTCGGTTTTCGTTCCGGCCTTGCCTATACCTGGCACAGCATCGAGACCGGCAGGTCCGTGGTCTTTCCAGGCTTCGCCGACAGCCTTTCGGCCGATTACGACGCCGGCACGTTCCAGGCCTTTGGCGAGCTCGGCTACCGTATCAATACGGCTTCGGCTTCCTTCGAGCCCTACGCTAATCTCGCTTATGTGAATTTTGACGCCGATGGCTTCACCGAGAATGGCGGCGCAGCCGCCTTGTCGAGCGGGGATCGCTCGAGCGACACGGCGTTTACCACGCTAGGTCTGCGTGCGTCGACGGTACTGACCCTCGGCACCGTGACTGCTACCGCGCGCGGCGGTCTTGGCTGGCGCCACGCCTTCGGCGACGTCAGGCCGGATACCGCTCTTGCCTTTGCTGGCGGTTCCTCCTTCGCCATCAAGGGCGTGCCGATCGCAAAGAACGCAGCTCTGCTCGAAGCTGGGCTTGACGTAAACATCACCGAGAACGCGACGTTCGGCATCGCCTATCAGGGACAGATCGCCTCGGATGCCCAGACACACGGGTTCAGCGCCAAGCTCGGCGTCCGTTTCTAAATCACCCGCAAAAGAGATTGGTTATGAAGTCAGTGAGTGCATTTTCTTTTACCGTCGTTCTCGGCTCAGCGACGGTGATGTCTGTGTCCGCCGCGCGAACGGACGATGCCTGCTACAACAAGGCACAAAGCCTATGATGACGCAATGTTCAATCGACGACCTGAAGCCAGTCGATGGCGAGCTTGACAAGCTCTACAAGGAGATGGAGACCCGGCTCAAAGAGTCCCGGCGCATGTCCAGGAACTGGTCGAGACCGCGAGGGGCTACAACGCCACCTCGGAGAACACGCGCGACGCCTACCCCAAGGATTGGCGGCATTTTTCCTCCTGGTGCCGGCGCGCTGGCTTCGATCCCCTGCCTCCGGGCTCGAAGGTGATCAGGCTCAATATCAGCGCCTGTGCCTCGGGCACCGCCGCCGGCGATCCGAAGCGTGGCGCCCCTGCCCTTTAGTTTGCGACCATCGAGCGGCGGCTTTCCGGCCTCGCCTGGAACTTTACCCAGCGCGGCCGGCCGTTGGACCGCGCGGAGCGGCATATCTATAAGGTTCTTGCCGGCATTCGCCGCAAGCACGCAAAGCCACCGCGGCAGAAAGAGGCGGTCCTGGCGACGATCTGCTGGCGATGATCGCCACGCTCGGCCACGACCTCAGGGCCTGCGCGACCGCGCTATTTTGCTCCTGGGCTGTGGCGGCGGCCTGCGGCGCTCCGAGATCGTCGGTCTCGACGTCATGCGCGACGACAACAGCGATGGCGCCAGCTGGATCGAGATTTTTGACGGCAAGGGCTGCTGGTCACCCTGCGCGGCAAGACCGGCTGGCGCGAGGTCGAGGTCGGCCGCGGCTCCAGCGACCACACCTACCCCGTAGTCGCGCTCGAGAGCTGGATCCGCTTTGGCCGCATCGCACGTGGACCCCTGTTCCGCCGCATCTTGTCGATCAGGTCGATATAATACGAAAAAGCCGCCGCCATTCGGGACGGGCGTCGGCTATCATGTCCAGCCATTATGCGGCGAGCGGATAGCTTTCGCCGGACCAGGCAGAGAACTTGGCGGCAAAAGCCTTCATCTCGTCGACCGCGAATGTGGTGCGCGGTTGCGAACTCGACTTGCTGGGCGAGAGGGACCTCGCCGAGAAAGGCGCTGACATGAGCGGGATGCTGCTTGGCCAAATCGAGATCCGCAAAGCAATCGGCCAGCGCCGCGTCGTCCAGCTGTACGCTGCAGGGCGCGTTCACGTCGTCAAGACGGATGCCAAATGCTTGCTCATAATGGCCGCAAGGTAATCGTTTCGGGTCGGAGACACAAGTTGCCGCCTCCTTCGCCGTAGAGTGGCCCGATACAATCACGATCGATATTGCCACCTCTTATCGATAGTGATCGCATAGTTCCCTGATTCGACTCTCAACCGCTCATATCAAGCGATTACTTCCATGTATCTGCTGCGCTAGCCCGTCCTGGCCTTGGAGTGTCGCTCCTCACCTCCTCCACCACTCACCAGCCCGATGGGAGTATCGCCCGCCAGCAGCTTCTCCTTGCTGAGCAGCGCGGCAACCTCAATCGCCTCGAAATCGGGCAAATCCCGCAGTGTGTCGAGGCCGAAGTGCAACAGGAAGGTCTTGGTCGTGACGTAGGTGTAAGGCGTGCCAAATTCAGCGGGCAGGCAGACGTTGACCCACAACAATCAAGGGGACGGTGCAGGCCAAGATTGCGGCAGGGCTTGGGCCCCCCACCCTTCTCCTCAGAACTCCGCTGCTTCCAGCTGGCGGCTGAAACTCACAGGCGCAGCCAGCTTGGTCTCTAACAGCATCGATCGCATCATGGTGTCTGCCATGAATCCGTGTGCGTGAAGCGCTCCAGAGCGAAGATGTTGGGCGTCAACCAGGTTCACTCCAATGAGCTTCACTTCTCGAGTTCTGCACAGTGTCCACGACTGGCGCCGGAGGTTGATCCGGTGATTAGGAGGAGCACTCGTTGTCGGATTCTCGACGATGTCGGACATGTGACACAACGCTTCCAGAGCGATCGCATTGTTCCGAAACGATTTTCCCAGTTGGCACGAAGGTTGCGGCCCTATGCGCAAAAGCACTGCGATGCCGCACCGACTGGAAGAACTCATCAATGATCACGCTTTTCGAACATGTGGGCGCCGCTACCGACACTGAGCGTTCCCGAGCCGACGGAAGCCTCTATCCCTTCTTTCTGAAGGCTGTCCGGACATGAACGCATTTGATGTCCGTCCAACGCTTGATGCTCCCGACGACGATCCCTATGTCTGGCTTGAAGATGTAGAGGGCGAGCGGGCACTTGCCTGGGCCGCCGGCCAATCGGCAAGGACTCTGAAGCACTTCGGTGGAACGCAGTTCGAGCGCGACCGCGCGGCTCTGACAGCCATTTTCGACAATCGCGACAATCTTCCCCTGATCGCGCGCCGTAGTCAGTACCTCTACAATTACTGGCGAGATGACGGTAATCCACGCGGACTGTGGCGCCGGACCACCCTTGCCGCCTACATGAAGGCGGATCCCCAATGGGAGCTACTGCTCGATCTGGATGCTCTCGCGGCTAGCGACGGAGAGGACTGGATCTGGGACGGCGCGTCCATCGAGCCGGAGAGACGGGAAAGAGCCGTTCTGCGCCTGTCGCGCGGCGGCAGCGACGCGGTCGTGCATCGCGAATTCGACCTGATTTCTCTGAGCTTTGTCGCCGACGGCTTCAACCTCCCCGAGGCCAAAGGCTACGTTAATTGGCTGGACCCTGACACGCTTCTGCTTTCCAGTGCGCTTGGTAATGGCATGGCCACCCGCTCCGGCTATGCGCGCACAGTTCGACTGTGGAAGCGTGACGCGGATCCCCTCACCACGCCGGCAATCTTCGAGGCCGGGTTCGAAAGCTTCCAAGTGTCTGGTCATTCGGACCGCACCGGCCGCAGCGAGCGCCTTTGGTTCATCGAGCAGCCGGCCTTCTTCGAGAAGATCAGCTGGATCGGCGATAGGAGCGGGCCGAGGAGGCAGATCGATCTTCCTCGCGACGCGTCGTGGCGGGTCTTCGGCGACTGGCTGGCGGTAAGGCCGCGCAAGCCCTGGACGGTGGGAGGCACCACCCATCCCGCCGACGCGCTGATCGTCATCTCGCTTTCCACTTTCCTCGCCGGCGGACGCCGTTTTGAGACCCTGTTTCAACCAGGGGAAAGGCGCTCCATGCAGTCATTCTTCTGGAATGACGGGAAGCTCATTATCTCTTACCTCGTCAATCTCGCACCGCGTTTCGAGATGTTCACTCCCGGCCACCAGGAATGGACGCGCCGAGTCCTGAACACCCTGCCCGCCGAAGGTACTGTCGACGTCTGGTCATTCGATGCGGCAGTTCACGAGACCAATGGAGAGGTCCTGATCTGTGCTCAGGATCCGATCACGCCGCCGCAGCTCTTGCTGTTCGATCTGAATGCCGCGCCGTCTCTCAGCGCTTCAGCAATCCTGAAGCGCAGCCCGGAGAATTTCGATGCATCCGGACTGGTGGTCACGCGCCACGAGGCAGTCTCTATCGATCATGAGCTGATCCCCTATACGCAGGTTGGTCCGGCGAACGGGAACGGAGATGCTCCGATTCACCTTTCCGCTTATGGCGGGTTCGGCGTATCATTCCTGCCCTACTACAACTCCCCGCTGGGCAAGCTGTGGCTCGAGCGCGGTGGCACGTGTGTCGAGGCGAACATCCGCGGCGGCGGCGAGTTCGGCACCCGCTGGCACGAAGCCGGGCGCAGGGAGGGCAAGCGTCTCGCCCACGACGATTTCGCCGCCGTTGCCTCCGACCTCGTGCGAAGGGGCATCACCCTGCCGAGGCGGATTGCCGCCGAGGGTGGCTCAAATGGCGGCCTGCTGATCGCAAACATGCTGACCCGCTATCCTGAGCAT
>NZ_RZQE01000265.1:0-8191 GCF_004022955.1 Mesorhizobium sp. M7A.F.Ca.US.002.01.1.1
CCGCAAGGCGCCCGGTGCGGTGGCGCCGCTGGCGGCGGGATACGACGCTTTCCTTTTCAGGACCGCCGACGCGCCTTGGTTCGCTGACGGCGTCGCGCTCTCGCCGCGCGACGAAACGCAGCCTGTCGTCACCACCCAGCATCACCATGCGATGGAGGGCAGGGCGATCGTGCGCCACGCCTCGCTGGCGGAATTCGCCAGAAATCCGGATTTCGTGCGCGACGGCGTGCCGCCGGCGCCGGCCGAGTCCATTTACCCGGACTGGACTTACCACGAAGAAGCCTGGGCCATGTCGATCGACCTTTCGGCCTGCGTCGGCTGCATGGCTTGCGTCGCAGCGTGCCAAGCCGAGAACAACATAGCCACGGTCGGGCCGAACGAGGTCGCTCGCGGCCACGAAATGCACTGGCTGCGCATCGACCGCTACTATGCAGGGGAGCCGGAGGCGCCGGATACCTATTTCCAGCCGGTGCCGTGCATGCATTGCGAGAAGGCGCCGTGCGAGGTCGTCTGTCCAGTCAATGCCACCGTGCACACCCATGATGGGCTGAACGCGCAGGTCTACAACCGCTGCATCGGCACGCGTTATTGCTCGCAGAATTGCCCCTACAAGGTGCGCCGCTTCAATTTCCTTGACTATCGCGAGTTCGACAAGGGGGAGGCCGGCCCCGAGCAGGCGGCGCGCAATCCCGACGTTAGTGTGCGCTCGCGCGGCGTCATGGAAAAATGCACCTACTGTGTACAGCGCATCAGCGAAAAGCGCATCCACGCGCAGATCGAGAACCGCCCGATACGGGACGGTGAGGTGGTGACCGCCTGCCAGCAGGCCTGCCCGACGAGAGCAATCATCTTCGGCGACCGCAATCTCACCGACTCCGAAGTTTCGCGGGAGAAGGCGGCGCCGCAGAGCTACGGGCTTCTGGAAGACCTGAACACGCGTCCGCGCACCACGTATCTGGGCCGGATCGGCAATCCGAATCCCCGCCTCGCCGGCGCTTCCGAACCGGAGCCGGGCAATGGCTGAAGCGGCCACTCCCGCCCGCACGAAAAAAATGCCGCGGCGCCCGCCGGTGCTGGCCGGCCGGCACGATTTTCCCGAAATCAGTGGCCGCATCGCCTCCGTCGTGCTCGATGGGCAGTTGCCGCGCTATTTCTGGGCGGCATTTTTCCTTTGCTTCTTGCTGGTGCTGGTCTTCTTCTACTCGGTCACTTACTTGGTTGTAGTCGGCATCGGCGACATTGGGCTCAGCATCCCAGTCGCCTGGGGCACGATGATCTCCAACTTCGTCTGGTGGATCGGAATCGGCCATGCTGGCACACTGATCTCGGCCGTGCTCCTCCTGCTGCGCCAGCCCTGGCGCGCCTCGATCAACCGCTTTGCCGAGGCGATGACGCTGTTCGCCGTGGCGATGGCCGGACTCTACCCCATCCTGCATCTCGGCCGGCCGTGGTTCTTCTACTGGCTCTTGCCGCTGCCCAACACGCATATGCACTGGCCGCAATGGCGCAGCCCCCTGGTTTGGGATTTCGCGGCGATCGCCACCTACGCCACCGTGTCGCTGCTGTTCTGGTATATGGGCCTGCTGCCCGACCTTGCTGTGCTGCGCGACCGGGCGAAATCGCGCATCGCGCAGATCTTCTATGGACTTCTGGCAATGGGCTGGCGCGGTTCTGCCTTCCATTGGGCGCGCTACGAGCAGGTTTACTATTTGATGGCGGCGCTGGCGACGCCGCTGGTGGTGTCGGTGCATTCGATCGTGTCGCTCGACTTCACCTTCGCCATTCTGCCCGGTTACCATTCGACGATCTTCCCGCCCTATTTCGTAGCCGGCGCGCTCTATTCCGGCTTCGCCATGGTGCTCACCATCGCGATCCCGCTGCGCTGGGCCTTTTCGGTCCAGGACCTGATTACGCCGAGGCACATGGACAATGCCGGCAGACTGATGCTCGCGTCCGGCATGGTCGTGTTGTACGGCTATGTTACGGAGGCCTTTTTCGCCTGGTACTCTGGCGAGGCTTACGAGCGAACCATGATGGCCGAGCGCGCCTTCGGCCCCTACGCACCGTTCTTCTGGGTGATGCTCGCCTGCAATTGCGGCGTGTTGCAACTTCTCTGGTTCCGCCGCGTGCGGCTCAATATGCCGGCGCTGTTCGCGATAGCGCTCATCATCAATCTCGGCATGTGGATCGAACGCTACGTCATCGTCGTCAGCGGCCCGAGCCGCGATTTCCTGCCGTCCTCCTGGGGCGAGCAGTCGCTGACCTGGCTGGATTTCGGCATATTGTTCGGCTCTATCGGAACCTTCTTCGCGCTGGTTTTCTTGTTCGTCCGCATCCTGCCAGCGATCACCATCTTCGAGGTCGAGGAATTGGCGCAGGAGGGCAGGGGGCAATGAGCCTCTACGGCGTCATCGCTACCTTCGCCGATGCCGACGCCCTGACGGCTGCTGCCCACGACATGCGCGATCGCGGCTACAGCCGCATGGATGCCTTCTCGCCCTATGCGGTGAAGGGGCTGGCCGAGGAGGTACTCGGCATGAGGAAAACGCGCCTGCCCTGGGTGGTGCTGGCCGGCGGCATCCTCGCCGCGCTGTTTGCTTACGGACTGATCCTGTATTCGGTAGAGATCGACTACCCGGTCAATGTCGGCGGACGGCCGCTGCATTCCTGGCCGCCCTTCGTCGTCATCGCCTTCGAGGCCGGCATTCTCGGTGCGGCGACGGCCGGCTTCATCGCTGTGCTCGCCGCCAACCGGCTGCCGCAATATTACCACCCTGTCTTCAATGCGCGGAGCTTCACCTATGCGCAGGGCGGCAAGTTCTACCTGCTGGTCGAGGCGGCCGACCCGAGATTCCGCAAAGCCGTCGTCAAGGGGCAATTGACCAGACTGGGCGCCGAAACGGTCGAGGAGGTGGAGGCGTGAGGCCGGCGTTCGCCCTCGCGCTCGCGGCCGCGCCGGCGCTTGCCGGGTGCCAGCAGCAGATGGCCGACCAGCCGCATTACGAGCCGCTGGAGGCGAGCAGCCAGTTCGCCGACGGCGCCTCGGCGCGCATGCCGGTGTCGGGCACGGTGGCGCGCAACGCCGAGCTTGCACCGGTGCCGGATGCCATCCCGCAACCGGTCACCATGGCGCTGCTGAACCGTGGTCGAGAGCGCTTCGATATCTTCTGTTCGCCCTGTCACGGCCGCACCGGCGACGGCCACGGCATGATCGTTCAGCGCGGCTTTCCGGCCCCGCCGACCTATCATCAGGAGGCGCTGCGCCGCGCGCCCGACCGTCATTTCTACGATGTCATCACCAACGGCTACGGCGCCATGTATTCCTATGCCGCGCGCGTTCCCCCGGCCGACCGCTGGGCGATCGTCGCCTACATCCGCGCGTTGCAGCTTTCCCGTCGCGCCGCCGCGGCCGATTTGCCAGAGCCGCTCCGCACCAAACTCAACGCGGAGGCGACGCAATGAAGATCGGCCTCGACAGGATCGACCGGCCTTTCCGCTGGATGCTTGCCGTAGCTGCCGTCGGGCTGCTGCTGTGTATACTCGGGCTGCTTCTTGGCGCGCAAGCGACGATTTGTGGATGGGTCACGATGGCCCTTTTCCTGCTCGGCCTGTCGCTCGGCGCCATGACGATCATGATGATCCACGGCCTGACCGGCGGCCGCTGGGGCGATGCCGCACTACCGCCGCTGAGAGCCATGGTCGCGACCCTGCCGCTGGCGCTCGTACTACTTCTTCCCGTGCTGGTCCGACCCGACTTCGTCTTCCCCTGGGCTGCCGATCCTGCCGCTCTAACCGAGACGGCGCGCCACAAGCTCGCCTATCTGAATGTGCCCTTCTTCCTCGTCCGCTTTGCAGTGTGTGTCATCGTCTGGTTCGTGCTGGCCTGGTTCCTGCTGGGCCCGACCGCGACCGTTCCCGTCAAGACTGCCCAGCAGCGCCGGGCGAGAAGCATGGGCTGCGCCGCCGGGCTGGTGGTTCACGGCTTTGCCGTTAGCGTCTTTTCCACAGACTGGATGCTGTCGCTCGAGCCTAACTTCTATTCGACCATCTACGGAATGCTGGAAGCCTCAGCCGAGACGATCGGGGCCTATGCGGTGGCCGTGCTGGTGCTAGCCGCGCGACGTTCGATCGAGACCATGCCCGGTGGCGCGGAGCGCGTGGCGCTGAGCGAAGACGTCGCCAATATGCTGTTCGGCCTGATGCTGACCTGGGCCTACCTCGCCTTCATGCAGTGGCTGATCATCTGGGGCGGCGACTTGCCCGTCGAAATCCACTGGTACATAATGCGCACGCGAAACGGCTGGCAATTCGTGCTGTGGCTGCTGATTGCCTTGCAGTTCGTGCTGCCTTTCGCGGGCTTCCTCAGCCGCGACCTGAAGCGCAGCCATGCTGGCATCGTCTGGCTTGCCGCCATCACGCTCGCCGGACATCTTGCCGATGTGCTGTGGCGCGTCAGGCCGGCATTCGCAGGCTTTGGTCTGAGCTGGCCGGATCTGGCGGCGCTCGCCGGTGCCGGCGGGCTGTGGACGGCGCTCTTCGTGTTCGCGCTTCGGGAGCCGGAGCGCATCGCCGCCTGGCGCGAGCGGCTGGCGCGCGGGAGGTTCGCCAATGGCTGACGAACCTCGTTATCCCGAAACGCGGGACGTAGCGTCGCGCGCGCTGCTGCTGTTCGGTGGCGGGCTGGTGCTGTTCCTGGTCCTCACCGTGGTCGTGCTCAGGCTGATCTTCGACACCAATGCTTATTGGCCTCTGCCCGGCACGGCCTGGCAGGGCAATGAGGCGACGCCGGCCATGCAACGCTTCCCGGCGATCGACCTCGCCGCCTTCCGTGATCGCGAGGACAAGGAACTGGCCAAGCTCGGCTGGGTAGACCGCGCCGCCGGCATCGCCCGCATTCCCATCGGAGATGCGATGGAACTGGTGGCCAGGAACGGCCTGCCGGACTGGTCGCGGCAACTGCCTGCTCGGGCTGGGGAATGCGCTTTTCTCGGCGAAAACGTGCCCCGCGCGCCGCAGGCGGCGCGGTGCCAAGGCCAAGCGGGGCAGGGCGAGGCGAAGCAAGTCCAGCCAATGCAACCGCACGACGGGGTGTCGCCGTCAGGGATTGCATTGCCGCATGGTGGAGCGCAGCCATGATGCGGTGGTTGCTCCTCCGATGGCTATCATGCGAAATTGGTGCCTGCTCTTTTGCGGAAGGTGCACACCCACCCCTAACTTGTCCACACAAGAGGGAGGAGCTAGGGGTGGGAAAGCGCCTGACTGCGGCCCTTGCGCTCTTTTTTGCAGTCCTCACGGCCGCCCAAGCAGTCGAACGCCCCGCCTTTGATCCGAAGATCGGCGCGCAGCTCAGCCTGGACAAACCCTTCCGCGACCAGTCCGGGGCGACGGCCACGCTGGGCGACATCCTCGCCGGCCGGCCGGCGCTGCTCATCTTCGGCTACGACAGATGCCCGAACCTGTGCGGACTTACCCAGCAGGCGGTCGCTTCCGATCTCAACAAGACCGGTCTCGACCCCAGTAACTACCGCGCTTTGTTCGTCTCCATCGACGTGACCGAGACGCAGGAAGACGCTGCCGCCGCTCGCGCCGGGGTCGCTGACGCTACCGACGCGAAGGGCCTCTCTGCCTGGCGCTTCCTCACCAGTCCCGACGGCGCCGCCGCGGCCCTGGCGGCGCAGGCCGGCATTTCGTTCGACACGCGCCCGCGCATCGACCAATTCGTCCATCCGATCGCGGTTCTGGCGCTCACTCCCGGCGGACAAATCGCGCAGGTGCTGCCGGCATTGAGCTTCGAGCCGCGCGACTTGAGGCTGGCGCTGGTCGAGGCGTCGGCCGGCAAGCTTGGGTCCGTCGCCGATCACGTCTTCCTGCTATGCGCCGGCTTCGACACTTCGAAAGGCCAGTATACGCCGGCGATCTGGGCGGCGCTAAAGCTCGGCGCCGTCGCCACGGTGCTGGCGCTCGCCACCGCCGTCCTAGCTCTTTCCTGGCGGAGGCGGGCATGAGCTTCAACGTGCCCTTCGTTCCGCAGGAAGCCTCCTCGGCGGCGCCGCAGGTTGACGCGCTGTTTTATGCGCTGCTCGCCTTCAGCCTGGCGCTCGGCCTGCTCCTGACCTGCCTGGTCGTTGGCTACGCGGTCAAATACCGCGCCGGCTCCAGCGCCGATCGCACCGGCGAGCGTATGCGCACCCTGCCGCTGGAGATCACCTGGACCACGGCCAGCCTGCTCATATCGTTCGCCTTTTTCGGCTGGGGCGCGGCGCTCTATGTGCGCGGCGGCCACCCGCCACCCGACGCCATACAGATCGCCGGACTGGGCAAGCAGTGGATGTGGACTTTTCGCCATCCCGGCGGCCAGCGCGAGATTAACGAGTTGCATGTGCCGGTCGGCAAGCCGGTGGTGGTGTCGCTTGCCTCGCAGGACGTCATCCATTCCTTCTTCGTGCCGGCCTTCCGGGTCAAGCAGGACGCGGTGCCCGGTCGCGCCACCCATGTCTGGTTCACCGCCACTAGACCCGGCCGCTATCATCTCTTCTGCGCCGAATATTGCGGCACCCAACACTCGGAAATGGGCGGCTGGATCGACGTGATGGCGCCCGAGCAATATGCGGCGTGGCTCTCCGCCCAGGGCGAGAGCGAGTCGCTTGCGCAGGGCGGCGAAAAGCTGTTCCGCGCGCTCGGCTGCTCCGGCTGCCACGGAAACTCCAGCAAGGTGCGCGCGCCCGATCTTGCCGGCGTCTTCGGGCGGCCAGTGGCGCTCTCCGACCGACAGACGGTGGTCGCCGACGAGCGCTACCTGCGCGATTCCATCCTCAATCCCATGAAGGAGGTCGCTGCCGGGTATCAGCCGGTGATGCCCAGTTTCGAGGGGCTGGTAGACGAGGCCGAGCTGCAGATGCTGGTCGCCTACCTGAAATCGCTGTCGCCCAAAGGCGGAGCAGGTGCGGCGGGGCCTGCGGCCCAAGGCGCGGCGCAGCCGGAGGCGGTGCAATGACGAGCGAAGCGATGCAGGCCCAAAGCTATCTGGAGGAGGGCGCCGGACCGGCCGCCTGGCTTCTCACCACAGACCACAAGCGCGTGGCCTGGCTCTATCTAGTGGCGATCACCGGCTTCTTCTTTCTCGGCGGCGCCTTCGCCGTGCTGATGCGCATCGAACTCGCCTCGCCCGCAGGCGACCTCGTCTCCGACGACGTCTATAACCGGCTGTTCTCGCTTCACGGCATCATCATGGTTTGGTTCTTCCTGGTGCCGTCCATCCCCGCCACGCTTGGCAACTTCCTGCTGCCGCTGATGATCGGTGCGCGCGACCTCGCCTTTCCGCGTCTCAACCTGGCGAGCTGGTACGTCTTCATCTTCGGCAGCCTGTTCGCGATGTTTGCGGTGCTTGCCGGCGGCGTCGACACCGGCTGGACCTTCTATACGCCGCTCTCCAGCATCTATTCCGACAGCTACGTCTCGACCGCCGCCTTTGGCGTCTTGATCGTCGGCTTCTCCTCGATCATGACCGGCATCAACTTTATCGTGACCGTGCACAAATTGCGCGCCCCGGGCCTGACCTGGTTCAGGCTGCCCATTTTCGTGTGGACGCTCTACGCCACCGCCCTTGTGATGGTGCTGGCGACTCCGGTGCTGGCCGCCTCGCTGATCCTGATCGTGCTGGAGCGCGTCTTCGGCCTCGGGATCTTCGATCCCGACCTCGGTGGCGACCCGCTGCTGTTCCAGCATCTCTTTTGGTTCTACTCGCACCCTGCGGTCTACATTATGATCCTGCCTGGCATGGGGGTTGTGTCGGAAGTCATCCCCTGCTTTGCCCGCCGACCGCTATTCGGCTACAAGGCGGTGGCACTGTGCAGCATGGCGATCGCCATTTTCGGCTTCCTGGTCTGGGGCCACCACATGTTCGTCTCCGGCCAGTCGGCCTACGCCGGGGTGATCTTTTCCTTCCTTTCCTTCATCGTGGCCATTCCTTCGGCGATCAAGGTGTTCAACTGGGGCCTTACCCTGCGCAAGGGCGAGATCAGTTTCGAGACGCCGATGCTGTTTGCGCTGTTCTTCATTGCGCTGTTCACCTTCGGAGGGCTGGCCGGGCTGTTCGTCGCCTCGCTGGCGGTCGACGTGCACCTCCACGACACCTACTTCGTAATTGCCCATTTTCACTATATCATGGTCGGCGGCATGGTGATGGCCCTGT
>NZ_RZQE01000266.1:0-8180 GCF_004022955.1 Mesorhizobium sp. M7A.F.Ca.US.002.01.1.1
CGTCAGGCGATGCCCGACATAGGTGCCCGGTGGCCCGCCGAGCCGCTCCAACTCCTTAACCTCGAAAGGCAGGATGCAGAGGATGTGGTCGACATAGGGCTTCATCGCGACCGCCCTGCCCGGCCGCCACGCCCATACGCTGGGACAGACATAGTGGATGATCGGAATCGACGGGTTGGCCGCACGCACCTTTTTGGCGACGCGCAACGAAAAGTCCGGACTGTCGATGGTGACGAGGCAATCCGGCTTTTCGTCGGCAACGGTCTTGGCCAGTTGGCTGATCCGCCGCATCAGGCGCGGAAGGTCGCGCAGGACGGCACTGAACCCCATGAGGGCGATCTCGCCGGCATCGAATGGCGAGACCAGTCCCAGCGTCTGCAAATGACGGCCGCCGAGGCCGACGAGTTGCACCTCGCGCCCGGCCGCCTGCCTGAGCGAGCGTACTATGTCGGCGCCGAGCAGGTCGCCGGACTCCTCGCCGGCAACAATCGCGATCTTCAATGCCCTGTCAGCCACTGTGCGGCTCCGTCGTGGCAGGCAGGCCAATGACGAACAGGCCGAGTGCGTTGGCGCGCGCGATGGTTTCAGGACCTTCGAGAACCAGCGAACGTCCCGCCTCGACGGCAATCCCGGCAAGCTCGGCTGCATGCGCTGCTTCGACCGTCTGCAGGCCGATGGACGGAAGATCCGCTCGCAGTTCCTGGCCAGGCTTGGCGCACTTGACCAGGACGCCGCGGGTCTTGCCCGCAATACGGCCGTGGCCGCGTAAAAGCTTTGCCCGCTCAAGCAATCCGGCTGTTCCTTCGATGCCTTCCAGCGCAATGGTCCGGCCACCGATGGCGATCGCGGCCTGGCCGATGTCCAGCGCCCCGATGGCTTTTGCTGCGGCAAGGCCTGCCTCGATGTCACGCCAGTCCGACTTTTGTGGCGCGGCGTTGGTCAGGACGCCTTCGGCGGCGACAAGGCTCGGCACGACTTCATGGGCGCCGACAACTTTTATTCCACGGGCTTCGAGGCCCCTCGCCAAGACCTTCAGCAGGCCATCGTCGCCACGCGCGAGCGCCAAGACGACCAGCGGAATTACCGCGAGCAGGCTGAGACTGGGGCGCAGCGCAAGCAATCGCGGCCGGCGCTTGATCTCGCCTGCAAGCACCAGATGGGTGATCCGGTGCCGCCGTAGCAATGGGACCAGCGAGCCTATACCTTCCAGAGCGAGGCTTTCATGATCGTATCGGGAGAGCTCCGCGATGCGGTCGACCTCGCCTTCCATCAGGATGACGAAGGGCGGATAGCCTTGTTCAACCGAGCCGGCCGCGACTTCGACCGGCAGACTGCCGCCGCCGGCAATGATGCCGACCCTGGAGCCCGGCGGAAGATCAAGACGCGCTGCCGCTGTCTCAGTCTTCGTCATCGACGTCGTCGCCATCGCCGCCCTTGAGCGACGGCACAGCATAGTGCCGCTTGCCGCGACTGGTGATGAAATCGATGATCTTCATGGCGGTCGGCGACGACGCGAACTCCGCCTTGGCGAACTCGATGTTCTCGCCAACAGTGCGGGAACGATCGAAGATCATCCTGTAAGCCTTGCGCAGCACAAGGATTTCGGACCTCGGCAGGCCGGAGCGCTTGAGCCCGATGATGTTGAGACCGCGCAAACTGGCGCGGTTGCCGACCGCTATGGCGAAGGGGATGACATCGCCGACGATCGCGGAGCAACCGCCCAGAAAGGCGTTGTCGCCGATGCGGACAAACTGATGCACTGCGGTCAGGCCGCCGATATAGACGTTGTTACCGACCTCGCAGTGGCCGCCCAGCGTTGCGCCATTGGCGAACGTCGCATTGTTGCCGACGACGCAATCATGGGCGATATGGGCGTAGGCGAGGAAATTGCCGTTGTCGCCGACCGTCGTCTCACCGCGGCTGGAATCGGTGCCGAGATGCATCGTCACGCCTTCGCGGATCGTGCAGTTCCTGCCGATGACCAGGGTGGTTCGGCCGCCCTTGTGCTTGGTGTTCTGCGGCGGCGCGCCCAATGTCGCCATCGGGTAGACCTTGGTCGAGGCGCCGATCGACGTCGCGCCCATCACCGAGACATGACTGACCAGTTCGACGTCGTCGCCGATCACCACATCGGCGCCGACATGGCAGAACGGCCCGATGCGCACACCTTGGCCGATTTTGGCGCCTTCCTCGACAATGGAGGAAGCATGGATGGATGTCTTGATTTTCATAAGCACTCGATCGTCAGTCGCTGGTGACCATCATGGCTGAAATCTCGGCCTCGGCCGCCTTGGCGCCGTCGACCATGGCTTCACAAGCGAATTTGAGCAGGTTGCCGCGTTTCTTGATTTTCTTGACATAGATCTTCAACTGGTCGCCGGGAACGACCGGTTTGCGGAATTTGGCGTTGTCGATGGTCAGGAAATAGACCAGCGACGGCTTTTCGGTACCCAGGCTGCGGATACAGATGGCGCCGGCCGTCTGCGCCATCGCCTCAACGATGAGCACACCCGGCATGACCGGCTGCTCAGGGAAATGGCCCTGAAAATGCGGCTCGTTTATGGTCACGTTCTTGATGCCGATGGCGGATTCGTCGCCATCGATGTCGACGATACGATCGATCATCAGGAACGGATAGCGGTGCGGCAGGAGCTTCATCAGCCCCATGATGTCGACCGCTTCCAGCGTCGTCGACGCGATCATGTCAGCCATTGCCTCCCTCGCCCTGTTTGCGGGTCCTGGCGAGCTTGCGCAGCATGGCTATCTCCCGCATGGCTTCCGCCATCGGCTGTGCCGGATAGCCGCCCCAGATCTCGCCTGCAGGGACATTGCTCATAAATCCACTTCTGGCGGCAAGCTTGGCCCCTGTCCCTATGGTCAGGTGATCCGCAAGCCCCACGCCGCCGCCCATGGTGACATTGTCACCCACGACCACAGAACCCGAAATACCCGAAAGCCCGGCTATTATGCAATTGCGGCCGATGCGGACGTTATGGGCGATCTGCACGAGATTGTCGATCTTGGTGCCTTGGCCGATGATCGTATCGGACATGGCGCCGCGATCGACGGTGGTGTTGGAGCCGATCTCGACGTCGTCCTGGATAACGACACGGCCGATCTGCGGCACGCGTTCGGGACCCTTGGCCCCGCCGACGAAGCCAAAACCATCCTGGCCTATCCTGGCGCCGCCATGAATGATGACGCGATTGCCGATCAAGGCATACTGGATGCTGGCGCCCGGACCGACATAGCCGTCGCGGCCGATCTGGCAGGATTGTCCGATGACCGCATTCGGGGCGATGACAGTACCGCTGCCGATCGAAGCGCCTGGCCCGATAACCGCGCCGGCCTCGATGACGGAACCGGCTTCGACATGCGCGGTCGCATCGACATGAGCGTGCGGCGAGACGCCGGTTTCACTGGTCATCGGCCCTGGTGTCGCTGCCCTCGGAAACAGCAGACGCCCGATCAGCGCGAAGGCCTGCTGCGGACGCGGATGAATGAGAACGGCAACGCTTGCCGGCGCCTTGCCGGCAAATTCCGCCGGGCACAGCACCGCGGCAGCCCGCAGCGACGGCATCAGCGCGGAATTACGCTTGCCGTCGACAAAGACGAGCGCATTCTCGCCGCCCTCGCTGGCCGGCGCGAGTGCTTCGATCAAAATATTGGAGTGGCCGGAATCGACAAGCACCGAGCCGGTCAGATTCGCGACTTCGCCCGCCGTATACCGGCGTGATGGCGCGAAGAACACCGGATCGGTCATTCCAGAAGCTATATCCAGCTAGGTCGGAACATTTCTCCCGGACCCTGAAGACCCGGGAGCATCGTTGGCCGCCGATCAGAAGCGGGTCGATATGCCGAAGTTGAATTCCTGCACGTCGTCAGACGCTTCCTTCTTGACCGGGATCGCGTAGTCGATACGGATCGGACCGAACGGCGACGCCCACATCAAGCCAACACCGACCGAAGCGCGCAGCTTCATGCCCACCGTCGACTGGTCGACCAAGTCGTTGGCAACCTTGCTGCCGTAGAGCGTGGCCGCATCCGCGAAGACCGCGCCACGCAGGCCGAAGCTCTCTGGAACGACCGGAAGCGGGAACTGGGCTTCCGCCGAGGCGTTAAAATAGGTCGTGCCGCCCAGATGGTCGCCAGCGCCGTCGTTGTCGACCGGACCGATGCCGCCGTAGGCGAAGCCGCGGATCATGCGGTCGCTGCTCTGGAAGTGATCGAACACGCGCAGATCGCCGTCGCCGCCGTAGCCTTCGACATGACCGGCGCCGCCCGAAATAAGTCCGACCAGATCATACTGCTCCGACAGCGTCTGGTAGATGCTGCCTCGCCCCGTGACCTTCACGAACTTTGCATCGCCACCGAGACCCGCGACTTCCACCGTCGTGGTGGCGTAGATACCCTCGTGCGGGTTCTTCATGTCGTCGATGGTGTTGTAGACCAATCCCAGGCTAACCGAAGACTTGATCCATGGGCTCTGCTCTATGCCATCCAGGATAGCGTCGGAAACATTGCACTTAAGGGGATCATAAATGCCACCGGTCACGCAATCATCATCCAGCTTATATTTCTCTTGCGAGATGTTGTAAGCTAGCTGCGTCGTGATGCTGTCGGTGATCGGCAGGCCGAAACGCACGGTCGCACCCGTGGTGTCACTGTCGTAATGATCGTAGTTCCGGGTTTGCTTGAAGATGTCGAAACCGGCGGCGATGCGCCGTCCGAGGAAATAAGGCTCGGTGAAGGACAGGCTGTAGTCGCGCGAATTCTTGCCGCCGCCCGCAGACACCTTGATGAACTGGCCGCGGCCGAGGAAGTTGCGCTCGGTCACCGAGCCTTCGACCGACGGACCGGCCGTGTCGCCACCGGTCGAATAACCAGCACCCACCGAGAACTCGCCGGTCGACTTCTCAACCACGTCAACCACCAGAACGACTTGGTCGGGCTGCGAACCCGGCACAGTCGAGATGTCGACTTTCTCAAAGTAATTCAAGTTTTCCAGGCGCTTCTTCGCGCGCTGGATGAGCACCTGGTTGAAGGCGTCGCCTTCGCTGACGTCGAACTCCCGGCGAATGACATAGTCACGCGTGCGATCGTTGCCGCGGATCTCGATGCGCTCGATATAGGCCTTGGTGCCCTGGTCGATCGTATAGACCACCGAAATGGTGTGGTTCTCGAAATTGCGGTCGCCGCGCGGCGTGACCTGCGCGAAGGCATAGCCGGAACCGGCCACCTTCTCGGTCAGCGCGATGATGGAATCCTCGACGTTCTTGGCGTTGTAGACGTCACCCTTGTGGGTCTCGATCACCGATTCCAGCGACTTGCCGTCGACTTCAGGGATCGTGCTCTCGACGCTGACATCGCCGAACGTGTAGCGGTCGCCTTCCTGGACGGTGATGGTGACCGTGTACTTGTTCGTCGCGCTGTCGAGCTCGCCGACGGCGGACACGACCTGGAAGTCGGCATAGCCGTGATTGTAGTAGAAGCGGCGCAGCAGCTCCTGGTCCGCGCGCAGCTTGTCATCGTCGTAGACGTCGTCGCGCAGGATGAAGGAAACCCAGGACGAACGCTTGGTGTTGATGATATCCGACAGGCGGCGGCTGGAATAGGCGCTGTTGCCGACGAAATTGATCGCCGCGATCTGCGTGCGATCGCCTTCGGCAATGTTGAAGACCACATTCACGCGATTGTCGCCAAGCTGCATGACCTGCGTGGTCACGGTCACGTCGTCGCGACCAATGCGCTTGTAGGCAGCCTTGACCGACTCCACGTCGGCATCGAGCGTCGCCTGCGAGAACGTTCCGCGCGGCTTCAGCTGCACCGCCGCCGCGAGCGCATTGTCCTTGAGTTTCTTGTTGTTCTGGAACAGCACCTGGTTGACAACCTGATACTCGGCAACCTTCACCACCAGCGTCGAGCCGACCTGGTTGATCTGCACATCCGAAAACAGGCCGGTGCCAAACAGTGCCTTGACCGCACCGTCGATATCGGAACTGGAGAAAGCCTTGCCCGGCTTGATGGTGATGTAATTGCGGATGGTCTCAGCGTCGATACGCTGGTTGCCGCTTACTTCGACTCTGCTGACGACAGCGGCTTCAGCCGCCGATGTGGCAACGAACTGCACTGCGAGCGCGCCTGGCACGACCATGGCCGCGGACAGGGTCACCGCGGACGCGGCGCTTAGAAACTTGGATGCTGCCTTCATCGGGCTTAATAACCTTTTCTCGTAGTCCCCACGGCGAGAAAACCGGACGTGCGGTAATTTCCCCTACCGTATTAACCGGATTTTCCCTACACGCAAGGCTTCTGGTTAATTTGTATTTACTTAACCCTGCGGCGTGGCTTTCGCGTCACTCATATCCCCTTGCATGGTAAACGGCGTCTCAACATCGTCCATGCAGAAGCCAAATTTCTTCATGATTTCAGCACCCAAACAGATCGTTCCAAAAAACGAACCCCATGAAGCACAGCACCAGAAGCAACCCGGCCCGATAGGCCATTTCCATCATCCGTTCCGACACCGGACGGCGAATGACAGCCTCCACCCCGTAGAACAAGAGGTGACCGCCGTCGAGGGGGGGAATCGGCAAAAGGTTCAGAATTCCGATGCCAACGGATAGCAGTGCAACCAGCTGCACGAGCCATTCGAATCCCAGTTTCGCAGCCCTGCCCGCCATGTCGGCGATCTTCACCGGGCCGCCCAGCTGACATTTGTCTTCGCGCCCGACAACAAAGCGCTGCAGGAACTGGCCGGTGCGCTGGATGACGTGACCGGTTTCCTCGACCGCTGCCGCGACAGCTCCAACAGGCGTGTAGGTGATGAGCCGTGGCTGGCCGAGTTCCTTGTTGTTGACGACACCGATTACAGCGACCTTGACCTTGTTGCCGAGCGCGTCTTCCTGTTCCATCAGCCGCGGTGCCGCGGTCACAGTGACCTCCCGGCCGTCGCGCAGCATGACGAAAGTGATTGCGTCGTCCGCACGGCCCGAAACCAGGCGTTGAACGTCGCCAAAGGTTTCGACCTTGTTGCCGTCGACGCTGACGAATCGGTCGCCGGGAAGGATGCCGGCCTTCGCCGCCGGGCTGTCGGCGGTCACCTCGGCCACCATCGGCTCGGCGACATAGCGGCCATAGGCGGTGAACAGCACGGAAAAGACGACGATCGTCAGCAGGAAATTGAACAGCGGTCCGGCCACCACCGTTGCCGCGCGCTTCCAGATCGGCTGCGTGTGGAAGGCGACCTTGCGCTCTTCCGCGGTCAGCGTTTCAATTTCTTCCGACGTCGGCTGGCTCGATGTGGCGTTCATGTCGCCGACGAATTTGACATAGCCGCCAAGCGGTATCGCACACAGTTTCCAGCGCGTGCCGTGGCTGTCGTTGAAGCCGAAGAGTTCCGGGCCGAAGCCGATCGAGAAGGCCCTGACGCCGATGCCGCACCAGCGCCCGACAAGGTAATGGCCCATTTCGTGGACGAACACGACCACGGTCAGCACGAAGAGGAATGGCACCAGCGTGCCGAGGACAAAGCCTTGTGTGCTGAAAAGCGCGTGAAGAATCTCGTTCAAGACAAACCCTCAATTCTTCCACGGCGCAGACTGCGCCGTGACTGTGACACCAATCCGGGCGAATCCAAGGCGCATCGCGCAAAGGACCTGAAATGACACCACTCAAACGGGAAACAGACCCTGCGCCGGATGATCGGCGTTCGCCGAAATCCAGCCGATGACGTATAGGGCGAATGCAGCTGCGACAAGCCCATCGACACGATCCATGACGCCGCCATGGCCCGGGATGAGCGCGCCTGAGTCCTTGCGGCCATGGCGGCGCTTGACCCAGGATTCAAACAGGTCGCCTGCCTGCGAGACAATCGACAGCACGAGCGCCACCAGGCCGAGCAATGCCAGATTGCCGACACCGGCAGCTACGGCGAGGACCAGCCCGGCGACGACGCCGCCGAGCGCACCGCCGAGCGCGCCGCTGCGCGTCTTGCCGGGCGAGATAGAGGGCGCCAGTTTCGGCCCCCCAACGGCACGGCCAACGAAATAGGCAAGGATATCGGTGGCCCAGACGACCGCAAACAGGAACAGGATGGCAATGAGGCCCGAACGATCGCCATCGCGCAGCAAGGCGAGCGACAGGCCTGAAACCGCGGCATAGGCGAGGCCGCTCGCATC
>NZ_RZQE01000267.1:0-8166 GCF_004022955.1 Mesorhizobium sp. M7A.F.Ca.US.002.01.1.1
GCATCTCGACCGGCGGCTATCACAATGCGATGGCAACGCCGGCGCTGGACGATCTGGCGGCGATATGGGCCGACATCTGCCTGCTCTGCGACCGCCACGCCTCGAAGCTTCTGAACGGCAAGGTGTCGCTGCTGCCGGATCTGCTGATGACCGGACGTCACTCAGCCGACAGCGATGGCCATGGCAATGTCGGCTATGTGCCGATGGCGATCACCGGTTATCTTGAGCAGGCCAAGCTGGCCGCACAGCGCACCTTCATTCCGGGCACGGAATCGGCTGGCGCGGGGCAGGACGACGTCGCCACGACGGCGTTCTTCGCATGGACCAAGGAAGCAACCGCCGGCCGCTGCGTCGATGCCGCCATGGCGATGCTGGCAATGATCGCCTCGCAGGCGCTGCACGTCACCGAACGGACGCCGCCGCCGACACTGCGTTCCTTCGTCGATCAAATCAGAGCTATCGTGCCGCCTGTCGGCGCCGATCGCGTGCTGGGGCCGGAGCTTGCCAGGTTGGCGGAATGGTTCACTGAGAAAGTGTTCGAGGCGTAGAGATGCCGACAAGCTGTAGCCGGTGAAATTGGTGCGCCTGAACGAACCTGCCGAGCTTCAGGTGGCCTGCCACCCGAAGCTCGAAGAGCGAAGGGTGGTGCGGACGACGGGAATCGAACCCGTACGATCAGAGATCGAGGGATTTTAAGTCCCTTGTGTCTGCCAGTTCCACCACGTCCGCTGGGCTTTTGCCCTCCCACATGGGTGGGGAAAGTGGGAGATTTCCCACATCCCTCCCACACGGTCAGCGGGGTGTCCCACAAGGTGGGGATGCAGTCAACGAATGATGAAGTAGAGGGGTATGAGGATCGCGAAAGCCGCGACCCCGGTCAGGAATAGATTAGTCGCCATTCACCAGTCTAAGGCGCGGGCTAGCGCCCCCTTCGAGTACTGAGAGGTTGTCCATCAGGTGCTTCGGCGCGAGGTGGGCGTAGCCGAGCGTGGTCTGGTAGGAGTTGTGCCCCATCCATTCCTTGACCCGCAGGAGGTCGACGCCGCGCTGCACTTGCCAGGACGCACAGGTGTGCCGACAGGTGTAGATCACGGTGTCGTTGAGCTGCGGGAGGTGGGCGCGAACGTTGCGCCACAGCTCGATCATCTGCCACTCGGTGATGTCGGTCCACGGCCCCGCTTGGTTGTGCTTGCGCTCCTTCTGCCGGGCGACAGCTTCGAGCGCCCGCGTCGTCAGCGGGATCGTCCTGGCCTTGCCCGTCTTGGTGAGCTGCAGTTCCCCGAAGGTCACCGTCCGGTCGCGGAATTGAGACCAGCGCGCCGAGGTGCCTTCCGAGTATGGACGCGCGCCTGTGTCGATGAGGAACAGGAACAGGTCCCGCTCCGACAGCCGGCCCCACAGCGTGAGGGTCTGGACGACCAGCTCGACCTCTTCCTCGGTGAAGAAGCGCAGCCGGCTGGCACCCTTCTCCTGATAGGGCAGATCGGGCCTCTCGACCCGGGCGAACTTGATGAGGACCGAGATCGACGACAGGTAGCGATTGATCGTCGAGCCGGTGACCTTCCTGTCATTCTTCAGGTAGCGCAGGAACTCGTGGATTTTGTCCTCGTGCAGCGCTGTCTTGGCAGGCGTCTTGGCTCCCACCCACTCGACGAACTTCTCGGCATTGAGAACGGCGCGCGAGGAGCCGCGCTGGTAAGCCCAACGCTTCTCCTTTGCCGCGCGCAGGGCGTTCCCCACGGAGCCCGCATCGGTGCCCCCGATCTGCTGTTCGGGCGCTTCCGGTAGGGCTTTGCCGAGCTTCAGAGCTGTGCGGACTTCCAGCTCCCACTTCGAGGCAAGCTCGTGCGTCTCGAACTGCCTACGGTAGCGCTCGCCTTTGATGACGAACTCGGCCTGATAGCCGTTGCCGCGCGGGCTGACTGCCATGATTAGCTCCCTAAGATGCTGATTAGCGTGTTGAAGACTTTGGTGCCCTTCGGCGTCGGCTTGACGCGCTTGATGCGGCGATCCATGGCATCTTCGTAGGTGGTTACGAGGTCGTGCCCAGGCTGCCCCTTGCGGTGCGTCTTGGAGAGGGCCGACACGTTACGGCTGACGGAGGAGGAGCTGAGGCCGGTGGCGGTCTCTAGCTCGCGCATGGTCAGATCGGGTTTGCCCATCACATGGAGGAACACAGCGATCTGTTGGATTTGCATTTCCGCATCGAGCTTGCCGAACTCCTCAATGAAGGAGAGCAAACGGCGCGCGGTCTTGTTCTCGGTCTGACGACCGGCAAAGGTGTTCATTAGTATGCCCCTAACGTGATGGTTACGTGTGGATTGATACTCCTAAGCCGCACCCTTTGCAAGAAGGGGACGATCCCGTTCCCGAGACAGTCCCCTTGATGGTCCCTGTTAAACCCTTCGACGGTGGCTGGATCGTTTAGTCGCCCAGGCGCTTCCGCAGCAGTTCAATCGGATATGCGTTGACCGTCTCGATACCGACGTCCTTGAGCGGAGCCGGTGCCTCGACCGAGACGATCTGGATGTCACGGCGGCTGGCTTGATGTTTGAGCCAGTAGCCGTCCCTCTGAGTATCTGCGACCGGATCGCCCATCAGATCGAGCGCCTCCGGGTTGACCTCGGCAAGATAGCCAAGGACCGTGTTGAAGCCTTCCGGTAGACCCGGGCTGGCGTAGGGGTTAGGCGGGATTGCTGCGTTGACCCCCGACGCAGCCCCCCGTCCATTCGTCTCAAGTGCAGTCGCAATACGGTTCGGCGCGTACTCGGCCTCGGCTACGAACGCCCCATGCGACACCGGTATGGCGACCCGGCTGTAGAACTCCTTCTCCATGCCATCCATGTGCTTGGCCATCGCCTCGCAGCGGAGGTGATAGTCGTGGATGGTGTGCATCAGGTCGGCTATCCGGTCTTCGTAGACCCGCGACATCGCGTAGACCTCAGCCCTGGTCTTGCGCGGAAGGTACTTGTCGATCAGCTCGGTGACCGAAGGATAGGACTTGGAGCCGGCCTCTCGACCGGTCCAAGCCTTGCTATCAAGTTCCAATCAGAACCAGCCGAGGATCGCGCCCAGGCCGAACACCGGGATGCCGACGATGCGGGCGATGACCATGACCGTGAACGGGGCACCCGAGGCTGCCGCGTGGATCACATCGATCAGGTTCACGATCCAGCCGTAGAAGGCGATGATCATGGTGGCGAGGTAGAGCAGGATAAGACCCTTCACGATTAGACGAACACGACGCGGGGGGAGGTGAAGGAAGGGGACTTTTTCTTGGTGTCTTTTGCCATTGTGCAATTGTCTCGTGAGTGGAGGGATTTAGACGGAGTAGTGGCGTTCAAGAGCTTCGACGTCGAAGCCCAGGCCTGTCAGCTTGATGTAGAGGTCGACCGGCAGCGGCTGACCGCGCTTCCAGTGAAACTTGGCGAGGGTCAGGTAGCTCATGCTGTGGCCGGCTCGTGCTTGAGGACCAGCTCGACAGCCTCAGGGAACTTGTCGATGAGCTTCTCGACCGTGGCGTTGATGCCCAGGCCGAAGCGGACGTACTGGGTCAGCACGTCGTGGATGTCGGACATGTTGACGGTGACCGACTTGACCTGACCGAATGAGGGCCTGGCCTTGCCCTTAGGGGCGACCAGTTCGAAGCGCGAGGTGTAATAGATGCCCGAGAGCCCGGCGACCTTGATGTAGTTCCCCTTGCTTTCGACGACGGTGTACTCTTGGTCGAGCTTCAGCTTGCTGTTGCTGCTGGTGGCCTTGATGCAGCGAACCCGGTCGCCGGCTTTGAGATTGCTCATTAGAGTTCGCCTTTCATGTATGCGTCGATGCCACGGAACTCAGCGCGCTTGCCGTCGTCCCCGTTGATGAGGTTCTTGGTGACCGTGAAGGCTTCCTGAGCAGGAATGCCGAGGTGGTCTGCGAGGGTGAGGAAGACCGTCGCCGCGCCCATGATCTGTATCTCGGGGCGGAAGTCCTGCAGTCGGTCGAGGACGGTCATGGCTGCCATAGCGACGTCGCGGGGAGCAGCGGTATTCAGAATGTCACGGTTAAGCCGGGGCATGTGGGCCTTTCGAGTTAGCGGAGATGAAGACGAGGATGATTGCGAGGGCGAGGATCGCCGTTGCCCATTCGATGCTCATGCAGCAGCCTTACGGTTGCGGAAGGTGGCCTTGCGCTGCTCCTTCTTGCCGAAGTAGCCGTTCTCCTTCAGGCCCTCGATCAGGGAGCGACGGACCTCGTAGCGGTCAGTCTTGGAAGCGGCAGCAAGGTCGATGTTGACGTTGCCAACGGTGATGTCCTGGTGGGCAGCGCCCATGCGAATGGTGATGTTCTGCAAGATGAAATCCTTGGGATGATGTTTCGTAGGGCTAGTGGTGTCCATATTGCTGCACTGGAAGGAATGTCCCGCCAGTGCAACGAACTATGCGAAGAAGAAGTCTGATTGGAGGACCAGAGAGAGGTCCAATGTTCCTTTCGATGGGAGTTGGTCGAAGGCCCCGATCTCTGGAGCATCGAGTGACTGGAGAACAAGCTCGTCGCGGAGCTTGGTAAGGGGGTCCTGCTGGTACATCTCGACAAACACCTTGCGGAGGGTCGAGGCGAGCAGGGAGGTATTGCAGGCGTGGGTGCCATAGCTGTCGTGGATCATGGCGAAGTCTGTAAGACCACGGTCGCTCAACTCAGCCACGGTGAGGATCATGGCCGACGCATCCATCGAATGGACGTAGTTGGGGCTGATCGACGTCGCCTGCTTAGGCACCGCAAACACGTCGGTGTCCTCGTACATGCGGAGCCTGACCATGTTGCCAGAGATGCTGGTCTTGATCAGGCGGGACTTCATGTCGACGTATCCTTGGTAGGCGACAAAGCCGGAGGGCGTCGTCCAGTGCATGGGAAGGTTCTCCTTCGCCATCATCCTGGCGGTCTTCTGGAGCCACCCCATGGCCTCCCTTGCGGCGATGACCACGTCCCCGATGCTGTCCCATACGATGGTCGAGAGGAACCCGACCGCCTTGCCATACTCGTCACCCAGGTTGTGCTGGATGCCGCGAGCTTCGAGGCGCGCCTTCACGCCTTCCTGCACGTACTTCAGGCATGACCTGGGCGTCCCACCGTAGGGAAGCACCATGACTGGCCGCTTGGTGACCCCTCGGGTGATCCCCATCTGGAGCCACTCGTGAGCCCATCGTCCCCTTTCTGCATCTGTCCCTTCAGTGGAGACGATTAGACGCAGTTGTTCCATCACGCGGTCAGCGACCCGCTGATAGATGTCCTGCGGCTTCTCCGCTGGGATCAGGTTCACAGCCGCGCCACCGACAGCGTCGAGGAGCATGGCCGAGAAGTGCTGCAGCCCGTTGCAGGAACCGTCTAGGGCGATTGGGATGTGCGAGACGAAGGCGTCACCCTCACACTGGGCACGATGGAACTCGAAGCAGAACGCGAGGAAGCACCAAGGCTTGTCAGCCTCGGTCCACCAACGGTTCTCAAACGGGTCAGTCGCGCACTGCACGATGTTCCAGGCGTTGTCAGCGACCCAGGCCACGCGCTCGTCGAACGACACCTTGTCGACCCCGAACGTGTTGGCCCCATGGATCGACAGCCAGCGCGCGCCGTCGTGCCCGAGAGGCTTGCCCTCAGCGAACCGCAGCAGGGCCTTCACCGGGTCACTGCCCTGCGGGTGCAGGACCAGCGGCACCGGATAGGCGCGGCCACGGAAGTCGAGGTTATGCGGGAAGTAGATTGCCCGCTCGTCGCGGAACCGACCGGCCAGACCGAGGAGGGTTTCCTGATGGAGCCGATCCTGACGGAGCTGGAGGTTCTCGGTGTAGACGTCTCGGGCTGCCCACTTCCATTGCCGCAGCGCCTCTGGGTTGGTGTCGATGTCGTGAGGACGGGCAGGCATGGGGCGGTCACCCGGCACGAGGCCGGCGATGCCCTCGTTCGACTTGGCAAGCTCGGCCATGACGTCGAGGATGGCACCGTTGATCTGCCATGGCGTTCGCTGGATGGCGTTCAGGCCCTTTAGCAGGATTGACCTGTGCTGCGTCTGGGCCAGCTCACGCTTCAGCAGCTCGAACTGTTTCTTGCTTGGCCTGCGGACGAGCGGGAGGGGTCGGTCGAGGTCGGTGTAGTAGCCGCCGCCCGAGAGCCCGGTCCAGTCCTTAGGGGGGACCAGCATCGGCAGGAAGTCAGGGAACAGATACTCGCCTCCACGGATGGACTGGTCGATCCACGCCACGGCGCGCTCTGTCAGGTGGACGAGGTATTGGTCCCTCGGGGCATTCTTGTCGCCCCCTTCGTGGGCCTGCTGGATCATGGTCAGGCCGGTGTTCTCCCCGAACAGTTCGACCAGCTTGATCCCGAGGTGGATCATTTCGGTGCGGCTCCACCGGTCCCAAGCGATGCCGTGCTTGCCCATGGCGAACGTCAGGACAACCGCCTTGTGTTGCTCGGTCGCGCCGTCGTCGGACAGCTTTCGCAGCTCGTAGTCGAACCGATCCTTGTCCTGCTTGCGGAACTCCCTGAAGCGCGCCTCCAGCTCCACCGCCCGGGCAACCGCCACGGCCAGCGTCATGAGGACCGGCGAGCGGGGCTTCATCATGCGCCCGAGGATGGCCCTGCTGGCGAGGTATGCGACCACGTCGTGATCCATATCCTTGATCAACTTGGCGGCGACGGCGCGCGGCCCTGGACGACCCGAGTAGGCGTCCTCAACGAACCGGGTAATGCCCTGTGAGACGGGACCGACCACGCTTTCGAGGATCGAGCGCCCCGTATCCGTCTCATAGCCACGCTCCTTGTCTACGTTCTTGCGAACCCGTGAGAGGTATCTATCCCGACCGAGGCCGGACATTTCGATCTCCAGCTCGATCTGTCGCTGGAGCATATAGTCGTGTTGGGACATTCAGTTTCCTTGCAAAGCTGTCGGCCAAAACGCCGGCATAGTGGGCCGCGTCGGGGAGGTTGAGCTGGATGGCGAAGAGGCACAGCTTGATCTCCTCGTAGGAGAGGTCGCTGTTCTTCATCAGTCGGTGGATGCCCTTGCGGTTCTGAGCCATCAGCGTTGCCCGGCCAGGGCCTCGGACACGCGACCCGGGTTGACCTGAAAGGCCTTGGCGATCTCCGTCTGGGCGAGGTGCGGGGCGGCCTGGGCGAACTTCCTGATGCGTTCGGCCAGCTCTGCAGTCATCGGGGCCGACACCCGGCGAGCCACCCTCCTTGGCGACCGGCGCGTGAGGTAGCCCTCGACGATGTCCATGATGGTCGACGCTGAGGTGGGCATTCCGTAGCCCTCCAGATCATCGGCCAGAACCAGCAGTTCCTGACGGGCTTGGGGTATGTCGCTCATGAACGTTTGTTCTCCTTTTCCCACCAAAATTCCCACAACGGTGGGTTTCCCACACAATCCGTTGCGCGAGTGGAGGGGTTGATTTTGAAATGCGAAACCCCGGCGTTTACCGGGGAATTGCAAGGCTTTGTGGGGTTAGTTGCGTGGGTGCAAGGGAATTTGAAGGGTTTTTAAGTCCCTTGCGTCTACCAATTCCGCCACGTCCGCAGGCCAGCCCTTTTCAGACGCCAGACACAGGCCGTCAAGTCGTGTTGTTGAGCGTTCGCCGAACGTGCAAACAGACCGGGCGGCTTGATGATACTGGCGCGATCACGGAATTATCGGCGCGGCGGGTAGTGGTAGGATGCCTGTGTGGTGGATTTGATCCGCCAAGGCCGGCGCCTCTCAGGCCCAACCCATTCCCCCCGCCCACTGGGAGCGTCGGCCACCCTTCCATGAAGAGAGCCCCTCAAGTGGTCGCCTGGGCCGGCAGCGTCGCGATTGTGGGCCTGGTCAGAACTTGTAGCTCAAATTGATCCCGACCGTATTCAGCTTCACGTTCTGATCGCGATCGTTAAAGGGTTCTGCCACCTCGTAGTGCTCGGAGCCGAAATCATAGTAGCGATACTGCGCGCCGACGACGAACTTGTCGGTCAGCGCGTAGTCGACGCCGGCACCCACGGTCCAGCCGACATTCGTGCGCGTGCTGTCGAACGCCGGACCCGCGACTTGCGATGTTTCGATGCCGGCAAAGGCGACGCCGCCAATGCCGTAGACCAGCAGGCGGTCCATGGCGTAACCCGCCTTGGCGTTGACCGACCCGAACCACTTGATGT
>NZ_RZQE01000268.1:0-8155 GCF_004022955.1 Mesorhizobium sp. M7A.F.Ca.US.002.01.1.1
CCATCATGTTGAAGCCGCCGCCGGCGACCTGGGCAAAGCTCGATGCCGTCTTTTCCATGCCGGGCGCCGGCAGGGCGTCGATGCGGTAGACATAGTCGACCACGGCACTGCCGACATGGACGAGACGGCCGCTCATTCCGCCGCGTCCTTGCCGGAACCGATTTTCGCCATCCTTGCTGCCACGAGATCGGCGGCGAGCGCGCGAACCTCCGACATGTCGAGGCCGACAAGCCGGGCGATATGCTGTTGCGGCAATCGGGAAAAACCGCTGCAGGCGCCGGCCATGCCGGCAGCGATGGCGCCGATCGTATCGGTGTCGCCGCCGAGATTGGCGCTGATGACGGCTGCTTGCCATGGGTCGCCACGCGCGACTTCCAGCACGGCGAAGGCCGCCGGAACGGATTCCTGGCTGGCGACGCCGGTGCCAACCAGATCGGTGATCAGCCGGATCGCATCCCTGATCGCCTTGCCGTGTACGATGTCTTGCGCCCAGACGATGCGCGCGGCGATGTCGCCGCCGGTCACCCAATGTCCGAGTGTCGCCCCTCGCCTCGCCGCCGCGACCGCGCTGGCGGAAGCGTCGCGCCAGCCACCGCCGGCGACGCCGCGGCTGACGGCTGCCGCAACGGCAGCGGCGGAGGCGATGGCAATCGAGGTGTTGTGCGTGGCCCGGCAGGTCTCAGCCACCTTGCCGACGAACCCTTCCAACGGTTCGAGCGGCATCATGATGCCGACCGGCGCGATACGCATCGCCGCACCATTGGTGTCGCCGCTGCGCCCCGCTTCCTCAGCCGGCACACCATTGTTGATGGCGTCGATGGCGCGTTTGGTCGATGGCCCCAAAAGGTCATAGCTGCCACGCGCCTTAACCTCGCGTTCCCAGTCGAGCAGCGCATTGACCCAGCGCGCATGGTCGAAACGGTCGCCGGATTCGACCAGGATGCGGCCGAGCAGCAACGCCTGCTCGGTATCGTCGGTGATGGTGCCAGCGGCCAGTCCCTTCGACACCGGATGATCCGGGAAAGGCTCGATGAAATCCTCGACATGGCCGTAAAGTTCGGCAATGCGAACCGGCGACAAAAGCTGCGTCGGCATGCCGAGCGCATCGCCCAGCGCTCCGCCGACAAGCGCCCCCATGGCGCGGTCAATAGCCTTGCTGGTTGCATCCGACATCGCTCAGAACCTCATATGCAGCGCAAAATGCGCCGGATTGAGCAGGCTGGTGACGTACTCGATCGGCCGGTCGTCGGCGGCGCGCGTCAGCCGGCGGCCACGCAGGAAAGGCGTGCCTTGCGGGCAGCCGAGGATGGCCGCATCCTCGGCATTGAGCATCTCGATCTCGACCCATTCCTCGCCATGGTCGGGAATGAGGCCGGCGACGCGCAGCGTCTGGTGCAGCGAGCCCTCGCGCAATCCGCGCAACGGTACGTCCTCGAGCTCGGAGGACAATGGCAACCGGCTGCGCTCGATGGAGATCGCATGGCCGTCGCTGGCGTTGGTGCGCACCCGGTCGACGGCGATGAAGAACGGGCTTTCGATGCCAAGCAGCGCAGCCAGATCGGGGTCTTCGATGACCTCCAGCCGCAGCGTCCGCGTCTCGGCATTGGCGCCGGCATCGGCCAGCGCGCGCGACCAGCCGATCGAGTCGTCGACCGGCTTGCCGTCGAAGGTGACGAACGAGCCGATACCAACCTTGGTCGTGATCAGCCCGCGGCTGGACAGTTCCTCGAGGCCTTTGCGGACCGTATTGCGGCTAACGGAGAAGCGCTGGACGAGTTCGTTCTCGCTTTGAAGGCGGTCGCCGAAACCGAGGACGCCGGAACGGATCTCATGTTCGAGGACGGTGGCGATCTGCTCGGGCTTGCCCGTGCCGGGAGACAGTTGAACCGCGCGCCGCTTCATAAGGGTACCTGTTCAATGAACCTGTATAATCCTGTTCAATACCGAGGCCCGGATGCTATGTCAACAGATGCCGAAGACTGACCAACAGGCAGCGAAATGTGCGGGATAACCGTGCAGGGCGTGCCGAGAGGCAGGTCAATAGCCCTGAAAAGCCGGTCGGCGATCGCCAAAAAGAGGCTACATCAAGGGGATGGAGCCAGATCCTGATTCAATTTCACCAGGGGCAGGCTACGGGATCGACACCTCACGCGGTTCGACGAGGATGTCCGCCTCGATAGCGGCGTTGATGAACGCCGCTCTTGCCGCCGAGACTTCTTTCTTTCCCTCGAGCACGGCCAGACAGGCCTTGCGGGCAACCATATGCTTTTGCCCGGTCGCAACCGGCCAGCGGTTCAGCAGGATGTCGGCAGCCTGAGCGACCCGCTCCACGTTGAAGATCGAGTTTCGCGATCGGCCGAGCGCAATCCTGACCGGCTCATCGAAACGCTGATCTTGCACGATGCCACTCCCCAAAGTCGGCATTCATCGATTCGCGGCCTTCAACCCCGAGCAATGTGATAGGTTCTGCGCCAAAGGTGCAAGATGTCCGATTCCAGTGGCCAGAAAAATCCCAGGCTGATCGTCGTGGTCGCGTTCGATCGCGGTGAGGATGGCGAGTTGTTCCCAGCCTTTGGACCCGCCGACCAGCAGAGCGAGGATCGCGCCATACGCACCGCCAGGGCTCTGACGGCAAAGCATTCCGGCGTCATCGCCTGGAGCCGTGAGGCCGATCCGACGCTGGGCGAATATGGTCCGCCGAACACGCTCTTCGTCAGCGGTGACGTGCCTGACATGGAGTAGTCGACTGGCGCCAGTATCTGAACGCCTCGCCCATAGGGTTTGATGCGAGCCGGTTTTCCCTCGCCAGCAAGCAAAAGCCCGCTACGGTGAACCGGAGCGGGCCTTGGAGGAGGACAAGGGGTGGGACCCTCTCCTCTTGTTTCCACGGGGGGGGGTGTGGACCGCAATGACCATACGAAAGTTTTGCAGAGTGCAGGATCACAAGCCGGCTTGCCTGCATCACAATCCGGTGCACGCCGACATTGGGGCGCTCACGAGATTGCGATCAGTTGGCGATAACTCGGCTAGATGCGCCCGAGTACGACAAGCACGATGACAATGAGCAGCACGAGCCCAAGGCCGCCGCCGCCATAGGAGCCGGCGCCGTAGGATTGAACGTCGCAGCTGCGATGTTCAAAAGACGAGCGCTCCAAAGGCCTACCGTTCCGCGATTGTGGCGGGCATCGCGCGGAAGAAGTCACGCCAGCAACAGAACAGCCATCCAGGTGATGGCAACCAGAATTTAATTCCGGCACGCCTGTGGACCGCAGAAAGCCCACCAGTGTGGCGGGCTTTCCGATCGGCCGGAGATGGCGAGAAGCCGATTGCAGAAGCAATTACGCGAGGTAGTGAGTTTCAGCTTCACAGAGAGAATACTGAAATTGAAGTGTGGTATATATATCTCAAAATTTCTGAAATAATAAAGTTGTAATATTAGTTTGCACAAACAATGCGCAGGTCTATTGACGATCAACGTTGCCAGTGTGGTTGCTGCGCGCCGGGGCGCTTGTCAAACGACGCCGTAGAACAGCCTGTAGTGGACGCGCTTCATATAGTCCCGATACTCCGGCGTGACGGCCAGCAGCGCCTCTTCACGCAGGATGCGGTGCACCTGGAAGAAGGTGATCACCGCGTAGACAGCTAGATTGTAGAAGGAAAAGGCCGATAGCAGGAACAGGACATGGCCGGCAAGATAGCCGGCATAGATCGGATGCCGTACCAGGCGGTAGGCACCGCCTGTCATCACGCCGCGATTGCCCGGCAGAATGGCGAAAGAACGCCCCAGCGATATCTTTCCCCAGATCACGAACCCCAACGCCAGGGCCTGCAGCGGCGCCGCAACATGGACCGGGATGATGGCCACGCCCGGCTCCAGGTCGATGAAACCGACACCGAAGCTGGCGATCACGGAGACAACCACCGTGAGCGGGTTCCAGTCGCGAACCTTCGGCCGACGCGACAGAAGCAGCCAGGTAAAGGTCAGGATCTCGGAAATCGCCACCAGCGCCACATTGATGCGCGTCGGGTCGAGCATCAGGTGATACACGCCGCGGTAGACGAACATGCCCGCGAAGGCCAGCGCGCAGATCCGAAAGAAACCTTCGCGCAAATCCACCAGGATCTCACGCTTTCGGGCTGCGGACAGAATCGTGCCGTCACTCACGTGCGAAAGCGCCTCGCTTTTTGATATCAGCAATGCAAACACCCCAATGATCCCTCAGGGCGACCTTTGCACGCAACCATTGCCGGGCAGTTAATCAACAAGATCAGATCGGTCTTAAACTGGCTGTCGGGGAGCCAGGGCGCCACTTCCAGACGACCTGCTCCACGCGGTCGCCCAGAAAGACTGACGACCCATGTCATTTGGTTTTGCCAGACTAGCTCAGATAGTCGTTGCGGAAATAGCTCCCGAAATCCGGGCGTCGAGCAACCAGCTTGCCGTCGGAATCGCGCAAAATGCCGGAGGCGAAGAGATAGTCGCCAATCGCTTCCATCTTGGCCGGATCCATCGTCCCGATGGCCCCGCTTTGGCTGCGTAGATAATGGCCGTCGATCAATGCCTTCAGCGAGGCGTGGATCAGCGCCGGATTGGTCAAGGCATCCTTGTTTGCAGCGATCAGCAGGGTTGCCGCATCGTCGGGGTGGTCGACAGCGAACTGGTAGCCGCGTCGCGTCGCCTGAACGAAGTCGGCCGCAGGCTTGGGATTGGCCTGGAGATAGGCTTCGCTCGAAGAGATCAGCGTCGTGTGCTCGTCAGGCACGCCATAATCGGCATAGACGAAGCTGCGCTGTTTGACGCCCCTGAGTTCGGCTTCGACACCCTCCCAGGTCGAGACTTCGAGCGTGAAATCGACCGACCCATTGGCCAGCGCCTCATAGGCTGAGGTGCCGAGCGTCACCGTCTCGAAATTGCCCTTGCCGCCGTCGTGGCGGATGATGGTCGATATCAGCGCGTTTTCCCAGGCACTGCCGAAGCCGCCATAGATCAAGCCGTCGAGGCTTCTTGGGCTTTTGATCTCGTTGCGTGCCGCATTGAAGACCACGCGGCCTGTTTCGGATTGCACCACCGCATAGACGCCCTTCAGATCCGCCCCGGCGGTTCTCTGGGTGAACAGGCTGATGGTGCCGTTGATGCCGAAATCGGCGACGCGGTTTGCGACCAGCGTGCCCGCACCGGTATCGCTGTAGGGCAGGATGTCGACCTCGAGCCCGGCTTCGCGATAAAACCCTTTGTCGCGGGCGACGAACAGTCCGATGTGGTTGGTATTGACCGTCCAGTCGAGGGCGACGGTGACCTTTTGTGCCGCCGATTGTGCTCGAGCCCGACCCGTCCCGGCAATCAAGGGAAGGCCGGTGGCAAGGGTCAGCAACAAGGCCTGCCGACGCGTCAAGTCAGTCATGATCGTGTCCTTTGGATGGATTGGGGTTGAGGATGATGTCGAGGATTTCGGCCTCGAGCGCGCTTGCCTGGCGCGCGGCATCGCCGCCAAGGCTGCGCGGGCGCGGCAACGGCACCCTGATTTCACGCACGATGCGGGCCGGGCGCGCCGACAGCACATAGATGCGGTCGGACAGGAACACGGCTTCGCGCACGTCATGGGTGATCAAGAGCGCCGTCCAGCGATGATGCCGCCACATCTGTTCGAGCCAGCGCTGCATGGCGGTGCGGGTCAGCGCATCGAGCGCGCCGAACGGCTCGTCGAGCAGGAGCATGTCGCGCTCCTGCACCACGGTGCGCAGCAAGGCCGCGCGCTGGCGCATGCCGCCGGACAGCTGCGCGGGAAAATGCCGCTCGAAGCCGGCAAGCCCGAATTCGGCAAACAACGGCGCAACGCGCGCCCGCGCCGCCTGTCTCCTCATACCTTGCACTTCGAGCCCGAGCGTCGTGTTGTCGAGGATGCGCCGCCATGGCATCAGCGCGTCGCGCTGCGGCATGAAGGCGAAGTGCCTTCCGTGGTCGTCGAGCCGCGCGCCGTCGAACAACATCTCGCCCTCGCCATGCTCGGCGCCGGTCAGAAGCTGGAACAGCGTCGACTTGCCGGCACCCGAGGGTCCAAGGATCGAGACGAACTCACCAGCGCCGACGCTGAGCGAAATATCGGCCAGCACGTCGAGCCCACCGAACGCCTTGTGCACATGCCGCAGTTCGAGCCGGCTCATCGCCAGGCCCCCTTCCCGGCAGTTTCCCTGCCGGCTCGCTCCCAGGGCATGGCAAGACGCTGCAGCAACACGGTCAACCCGAACAGGACAAGGGTCAGCGCCGCGCTGACACCGACGGCGGCAAGAACCAGATCAGGACGGAAATTGTTCTTGGCATTGAGCATGTAGATGCCCAGTCCCTTTGCGGCACCGGCATACTCGGCGAAGATGGCGCCGACCACCGCATAGGTGATGGAGATCCTCAACCCGGCAAAGAAGTAAGGCAGCGCCGAAGGCAGTCGCGCGAGCAGGAAGATGCGCCAGCGCCCTGCCCCCATGGCGCGCAGCATTTGCCCGATCTCGGCCTCGGTCGCCTCATAGCCTTCGACCAATGCGACCAGCATCGGAAAGAAGGTGACCAGCGCCACCAGCATGATCTTGGGCGCCAGCCCGAAGCCGAACCACAGCACCACCAGCGGCGCGACCGCCACCAGCGGCAAGGTCTGGCTGACGATGAAGACGGGAAACAACGCACGCCGCAGCGGCTGGAAGAAGTCGACCAGCATCGACAGCACGAAGGCGGCGCTGAGCGAACAGGCAAAGCCAAGAAGCGTGGCACGGATGGTCGGAACGGCATTGTCGGCCAGCGCCTCGCGATTGAGCATCGCTTGCTCGAAGACGCGTGACGGCGCCGGCAGTATCGTGGCCCTGATGCCGGAATAGGCGGCATAAAGCTCCCACGCCATCAGGAGCAAACCGGCCGAGATCATGGCCGGCATTGCCTTGACGAGAAAGCTCGCGATCGGGCGCGAAGCGACTGATGATGAGACCACGGGAGATAACCTTTGACGGCCGCGAGAGCGGCGCGGCTTCAGACGGCCGACGGGCTGTTGGCCGAGACCGTGACGTCGAGGGTTACGTGGCCAGCGCCCGGTCCGAAACGGCAGAAAGCCTCGTCCAGCGCCGAAAAGATCGCACCGGCGTCACCGCGCAGTTTCGTGCAGAAATGCTTGGAGCGCTCATAGACGCCGGACTGCTTGAGAAAGTCTATGCAGCCGTAGATCTCGTCCATGTGGTCGTCTGTGCCCATCACATAGAGCGAGAACTGCGCCGCCGCCGGCTGGCCGGTGGCAGCAGCATTGCGCACCGCCGCGACGGCCGCATCTTTACGCGGGCCGAGTGGCCCGACGGGCCTGCCAAACGCATCGGAGCGGCAGATCGGATCATCCGGCTCGCCCGGGCAGCCGCGCGAGATGGTGGCCGACAACACGCAATGTTTGCCGCTGCGTGCCGCCGCCACGAAGAGGTCGCGCATGGCAGGAAACAGCACTTCGGGCGGCCCGACCAGCAAGGTCGAGATGTCGTCGGTCTCGATCCTGAGTTTGTCGCGCCAGGGATCGAGCGCACCGAGCGCGCCAAGGATGACACCGACGAAATCGTCGGTCATGGGATATAGGGAAATCTGTGCGCCTGAAAACATCGCCCGCCTCGCTCCGCTGGTATTACCCAGATCAGCTTCTAGGGTCTGTGGGCTTGCCGCCCCCGTCTCAGCCCCGACCGTACGGAGCACCCCTGTGGATGTGCGCCTTAAAGCATCATTCGAGTTGAAGGAAAAGCCGTTTTTTTATCGCACTGCGCCAAAAGCATTGCGCCAGGGCGGGAGCGGTTGGCTCTGCCGGCGCGAGAATTTATCGGGAACCTTCACCAGGCCGCGAGGTTGTCCCACCAGTCGCTACGCGACGAGTTCACAGACAATGGAGACAAACCATGTTCATGAAAATCCTCGCAGCTTCGGCGCTCACCATTGGCCTGGCGACATCGGCCATGGCGCAGAGCAATGGCACAAGCGGCACCGACGGATCCGGCGGCAGCGGCAAGTCGGTCACCGTCGACCCAAATACGCCGGCTTCGCCGAACACGGTAGACCCCGGCACGACCAACAGTACGACGGTAGCACCGGGCGCCACGAATTCAAACGCGGATGAAAATTGCCCTGCCCATCCGCAGGGCGCAC